>CALNCF010000027.1 GCA_937875035.1 uncultured Sphingobacteriaceae bacterium
CTTTCCCTACACGACGCTCTTCCGATCTGCTGATCGTAGCACGCACATTACCCAGGTGATCCTGCAGCTCGTAGATCGTGTTGCTGGCCGTCATATTCAGCATACCGATACGGCCCTGCCCGTAGATCGGGTATTCGGCGACATCGATGGAAGTAGTAAGCGTCGTGCTCCATACACCGCCGGAAAGGCTCTGCGATTCCACTCCCTCGTGAATAGCCAGCAGGCTACCCGTAGCATCGTGAATGTAATACATCAGCGCATTCTCGCGGGTAGTGGAGGTACCGGAGATGCGATACACCTTTTTACGCAGGCGCTGGCCGCTTTCATTATAGCTGTACTCGATCTTCAGCTCATTGGCAGAAGCCGTATAGATCTTCGTGACCAGTCCTGATACGTTGTATTCCAGGCGTACATCCTTCTGCTTATCGAGCACCAGTTGCCCGATGCTGTTATATTCATAATTCACGGTATCTGCCTGGTGGTCGATGTCCTCGACATAGGTACCTGAAGTTGCCAGATCGCTTACCCGTTTCAGCTGGTTCTTACCGGCATTGTATGTATATGAAAGATCATCCATGAGGTAGCTGTTCGAGCTGTTATTACCCGTTCTGCGCAGGCCCGACAGGTTACCATTCGGATCGTAGCCTACATTGCTGATACGGTATTCGGGGCGGTCGCTGAAGCTCTGCTCACTTACAGGTCCTGAACTGCCGTTACGGTCGCCTATGGTCGCCGTACCAAATACAGCTCCGCTCAGCTGGCCCCGGCTGTCGTAGGTATACCCGAACATCAGTTGCGAATATGAAGAATAAACATTTGTTTCCGACGAAGGCAAGACGGTATTCCAGCGTTGCGCCTTGATCGTACCATCGTAACGGTTCCTGATATGAAGGGATCCTGTAGCACTGAAGTAGTCCTGCACAAAGGTGCCTGAACGGGTATAATCCTGGTCATGGTAATCCAGGCTCATCCCGAACACATCCTTTGCAAAGCCGGAGTGAGTGCCTGCAGCATTATCTGCTCCCGGATCACGGGAGGTTTGCAGGCTGGGATCATTAATACTTTTCAGCCAGCCGTTAATGGTGTACACATAATCGATCCCCTGCAATTGCACGCCCAGCTCGGTACGTTTCAGGGGACCATGCAGGTAATAGGAATATGCGGCCTGCTGTACCGGTGTGTTCTCCAGCCCTTGCAGGGTGGCTACCGAAGCGAGGCGCTGATAATTATCGTAGCCGTAAATATGCTCGAACTTTTCATAATCACTGCCTTTCTGGTAGATCTTCTTATGCAGGGTACCCAGGTAGTTGTATTCATAGTCTACCGTTTTAACCCCCACACTGCCACCGACCGACATCACGGTCCATAACAGGCGACCCTGCTCGTCGTAGCTGTACCAGGTAGCCTGACCGGCATTCCATGATTTGCTTAAACGCCCTTCGGCAATGCGCACCTACCGAAACAGGAATATCCGTATTCCCGCCGTCGTAGTCGAAGTAAGTCTGCTGGGTACACCGGTATACATCAAAAGAACCATTCTGCTCCACTATTCCGCCGATGCTGCTCTTACCCGGATAAGACAGGTTAGGGTTATATACCTCGGAAGTTTCAAAGAAAAAATAAGGGGTCAGTATTTCCGGATTTCCGGGAAGGACTGGATCATACTCGCCGGTTTCTGTCACGCGGTCGGAAGCATCGTAATTGATATACGAGAATTTACCTGAGGAACGTTGTACAGAATTCTGCATAAAACGTTCCTCAGGTAAATTCTCGTATATCAATTACGATGCT
>CALNCF010000028.1 GCA_937875035.1 uncultured Sphingobacteriaceae bacterium
GAATAAGATGTTCCTGCTGAGCAGCCTCGACGCGAACCGCTTCAATGTAAAATGCGACCCTGAATATGCTGTCGCTTTAAGAGAAGAGTATGAAGAGGTGATGCCCGGCTATCACATGAATAAGAAACTATGGAATACGGTTTGTATGAATGGCCGTATCCCGGAGAAGCTGCTGTACCAGTTTGTCGACGATTCCTATAACCTGATCGTGGCCAGTCTTCCTAAAAAAGACCAGCTCGCGCTCGGGCAGATGTAGGGGTGCGCAGCCCGGGAGTGGTTTCTATACTAAAAAGAATGCGCAGCGGTAGAATCGGCAGACCCCGGTTCTCCGTATGTATGAACCAAGAACCAGTGAAAAGATGATCACGCACGAATTGTTTTCCGATACGGATTTTCTCAAAGCCGTTTTTGATACCATTACCGATGGGGTGGTAGTGATGGACGGCGAGGGGCTGATCCTGGCCTGTAACCGGCATTCTCTGGAGATAACAGGAGCTACGGAACAACAGTTTATTGGCCGCAATGCATACGACGGGAAAGCAGTCGTGTACCGGGAAGATGGGGAGCTGTTCCCGGTAGAGGAGCTTCCCGGCTATATCACCAGCAAAACAGGCCAACCCCAGGAACAGGTTATTATGGCCCTGGAAAAGGTGGGTGGCGGACTGGTATGGCTGAGTGTAAGCAGCAGCCTGATCCATCTTGGAGCTAAACGTTATGTGTTTACTATTTCCCGCGATATTACCCTGCGCAAACGGTCGGAAGACAAGCTTAAGCTAAGCGAGCAAAAATTCTCCAATGCCTTTAATTTTTCGGGAACCGGTACCGCGCTCATCTCTGTAACGGGTGAATGGCTCGACGTGAACCCCGCCCTTTGCAGTATGCTTGGCTATACCCGTGATGAGCTGTTGAACAGCACCTTCCAGGAGATCACCTTTGCGGAAGACCTGCCTGCGGAAGAATTATTAATGAGGCAGGCGCTGGAGGGAACACGCGATTCCTATTCACTGGAGAAACGCTATACCCATAAGGGGGGCGGAACCCTTTGGGTTTCCCTGAACGGGTCGCTGGTGAAGCGTGCCGATGGAAGCCCGAAGTTCTTTATCGCCCATATCACCGATATTACCCCGGCCAAGAGCCTGAACAAGGAGCTGGAAAAGAACAACCGCACCTTGGAGGTGATCACCTCCGACCTGGCCCGGTCCATACGCCAGCTCGAAGAGTTCAACCGTATCGTCGCGCATAACCTGCGTGGTCCGGCGGCGAACATCCGGATGATCCTCGAAATGCTGATGGAAAGCGATTCGGAAGTACAGCGTGAAGAATACCTGCAGCTCCTGCAGCAGTCGAGCGATAACCTGAACGGTACCCTCGAAGAGCTGATGCAGATACTGGATGTGCGGCTGAACAAGGAGATACCTTATAACGACTGTGTGCTGGAAAAGACCATTGAAAGCATAACCCAGCAATTACAGGCCGACATCAAGCGTAAGCGGGCAACCATCATACCCGACCTGGCAGTGCCTGTGATCCCGTACCCGCACATTTACATGGAGAGCATCTTCTATAACCTCATCAGCAATTCCCTGAAGTACGCGCAGGAAGGTGTACCCCCGGTGATCCGTATCTCCTCTTACCGCGAAGGGCGCAGGGATTGCATCCGCATAGCCGATAACGGGATCGGCATCGACCTCGAAAAATACGGGTCGCAGGTGTTCAAGCTGCACAAGATCTTTCATAAAGGATATGACAGCAGGGGAGTAGGTTTGTTCCTGATCAAGAATCAGGTAGAAACGCTGGGTGGCACAATTTCTGTTGAAAGCAGGCCCGGCGAAGGCGCCGCCTTTACCATCCGTTTTTAATTGGTTATATGAAGAGGATTCCTACGGTCGGGCTGATCGATGATGATAAAATATACCAGCTTACCTCTGCCCGTATCATTCGTTCGGTGCTGGAAGTAGATACCCTGCTCCAGTTCAATGATGGAGAGGAGGCGATGGATTACCTGCTCCGGAACCGGAGCACCCCTTCGGTATGGCCTGATCTCATCTTTCTCGATCTCAATATGCCGTATATGGATGGCTGGCAGTTCCTGGATGAATTTACCCGCCACGGGCTCGAAGGCGTTAAATCCATTACCATTTATATCCTTACCTCCT
>CALNCF010000029.1 GCA_937875035.1 uncultured Sphingobacteriaceae bacterium
ATCCCCGCAATCAGCAGCTGCACCTCACCGGGCTGAAAGCGTTTCACAACGGAGAGCAGGTGATGCAGCCCCTTTTCCCATACAACCCTTCCGGAAAAACCGATCACCAGGGGTCCTTTCCTTCCGGTCTTTTTCTCAAGGATCCATTGCGGATCGATGCCCTGGGGACATACCCGGATCTTGTTTTCGGGGAAGCCGTTCAACAGGTATATTTCTTTCTGCCAATCGGAAACCACAACGGTCTTCCGCGCAGATCTTTCAATCTCTTCAAACAAAAATTTCTTATTGGCAAAGGCCGAGAAACGGTTCAACACCGGCAGGGCATTCAACAAGGGGTCAGCCATCATCTTCAGGTTCTTTTCAAACATACCTGTACCCTTGCTTTGCAGGTAGCAGCTCATGCAACGTTGCGCGATCATGCGCCCGTCGCAAGGCTCCTTACCCATGTACAAAAGATCCCCCCTCAAACAGGTATAGCCGGGCACATGCAATGTAACCACCGGGGGTATGCCCAGGCGCTCCGATTCCCGCAAATGAAAATGATTCATCTCCGGGGTCAGCGTATGCAGGTGGAACACATCCGGGGCAAACTCTTTTAAGATCTTCCTGAGCTCCGGCATGTTATCCGCAGGCTTGCGGCCGGTCACCTCGCTGTGTGTAAAGCCCGGAGCGCTTTTCAGTGTGAATACAGGAATACCCTCATATACATAGGAGCTCCCATCACCTACAGTCAGCACGGCCACCTCCTGCGACAGGTCAGCCAGACCCTTAGCCAGGTTATAAACATAGAGCTCTGTGCCTCCCCGGGAAGCCGGGTAAAAATAGGCGGAAGCAAGAAGTATCTTCAACGTAGTCTTCGTTTAACAGCAGCGATCTGCTCTGCGTTCTTATACCCGATCAGCCGGCTCAGGTAATGCATACCCTTGGATCGCGCCGGAACATAACGGGGGTCGATGGTTAATACCAGGTCGATCGCCTGGTTAAAATTCTTTTTATCGGAAACCGAAAATTCGGTGATACAAAAACGAAGCACCCTGATGAGCGCTTCTTTTTTCTCCCCGTCCGTTGACAGGTCATCCTTCCACATCTCATAAATCTCCTGCGCGTTTCTCAGGCAGTCGTTCATAAAGGCGCTGCGGCTGCGCGTAGAGAGCGAGGCTGCATCACTTACCCGGTATCCGGCCATCATGCCTGGCGTATACACGAACTTACCATTGCGTGATGCGGCTTCCCATGCATAGCGGGCATCCTGTATCACAGGCAGGTTCATATTCCAGGAGCCGATCCTGTCGGTGATCCTTCTTGAATACAACATTGCCGCGGGCGGACACCAGAAGTCGGTGAAAAGCTCAATCTCCGGCCGGCCGGGAATCGCACGCCGCACCTGTTCCAATACCCGGCGATGATTGCCGTCGCCCTTAAATTTTTCCCAGTCGCCATAAGCTACATCGAGCATCTCTGCCTGGATCATCAGCTTATCGGGATAGAGCAGGTCATCGCTGTCGAGGTATTGTATATATTTCCCGGTAGATAAAAGGAGCCCGGTATTGCGGGCCGCGCTTACACCCTGGTTTTCGGTATGCACAATGATGCAGCGGCCGGCATATTGTTCCAGCACCGTTGCGGTATCATCGGTGGAACCATCATTCACGATCACGATCTCC
>CALNCF010000030.1 GCA_937875035.1 uncultured Sphingobacteriaceae bacterium
ACAAGGCTTTTCCATCACGGTCGAAGACCGGGTTTCCCATCGTATCTTCGAGACTTACACCGATCAGGAAAGAGCCATAGACATCCGCGCCTTCCACCCGTGATACCATGAACGAGAGCGTTCCACTATGAATGTCGGCATTACCTATTTCGAGCTTCGGCTTCACTGATTTGTTATGAAGGGTCCCCCATACTCCGCCATGGAAATGCTGGTTGGTAAAAAGTGTGATGAAGAGTAATAGTGCGGAACCCGCAAACACACCCTTCACTAAACGTCCTTGCTCAACAGGTAATAGCCCTGAGCCCAGCCATACGAACCAGCGTTGTTTCGTAAACGTGTACGACTTCGAGCGGAACCAATGATCGAGCGAGCCCGGGCCGCTTCCCGAGAGGAAGAGTGTGAATCCCGAGGCGACACCAAGTATCCCGATCTGCCACTCGTCGAGACAGGTGGTACCCAGCCAGCCTGAGCCCAGTAAAATACCCATGGCCAGCGCGAACACGCCGATGCTCATCAGCCTGGTGAAAAAGCCGAACATCAATAGTAAGCCAACAATCCCCTCTACGATGGTAAAGGCAGCCATGGCCCACCACAGGGCTTCTGGATGGGTAACCAGGTATTCGATCACAGGCTTAATGCCTAAGGCATTGGGTAGAAAATGGTTGAACTTTTCGCCGATATAACCGGCAGTTTCGGGATCGAGCTTGTTCTCTAATATCAGCCTGCGCCAAAATGCAGAAAAGCAGGTCCAACCTGTGATAAGGCGCAATGACAAGGTGAAGAGCCCAGCAGAATTATATACGCGCCTCGTTGTTGTATGTGAAGTATTCATAAATATTTATGCTCAAAAAGATGAAGGCACAGTCCGGCTCTGCCCATAGCGGGCAGGCGGGCTTGTGGCCAAAAGTATGTGTCAAAAAAGGATGTGTTGATTAAGAATTCACAGGACTTCCGGGAAAGGGAAGCTTCATCTTTTGATAGAGGATGTACAGGGGAAAGGATACAGCGCAGGAAAGCTCATCGTCATACGTGATCGGCGAAGTGATCGCTCTTAACGGAACAGAGAACCCGGCATATGGAAGCAGCGGAGCAAGAGGTTCCACCGGAACTTTTCCCGGAGCCTTGCGCTCTGCGTAAGCTGCCTGCAAGATCGCCTGGCAGGCAGGAGAACTCTTGCTGATGGTAGCCTTAGCTGCATTCAGTGACCGGGTGACAGGAATATCCAGGTAGGCCTGCAAGGATTTACGCACCGTGCATGAGGAGAGCAGCACCATGACAAACAACAGCGCGAGGGTGATTACACCCTTTGTCCTGCGTACGTATGTGCTTTTACCTTTCATCCTTTTGTAAAAAGAAGCAAGATACCATTGTTTTGCGGACTACCCGGCATTGACATGATTTTGTTACAGGCCGATGGCTGCCCCACGACCCATTCTTTAAACACTAAAACCGCTCCTTTTGCATGAAAGTAAAAGGAGCGGTTCGTATGATTGGGGATGTACCGAAGATCAGCTACGCTGTTGGAAATTCAGCATCCAGTTAATGCCGTACCGGTCGGTAAAGGAAGCGAAGTAGGCACCCCAGAACATGTCTTGCAGGGGCATGGTAACCACGCCTCCGGCAGAAAGGGCATGGAACAGGCGCTCCGTTTCTTCCCTGCTATCGGGTTCGATATGAATGTGCATGTTGTTGCCATACTCCATTTTAAAGTCCATGCTCTCGGGCGAATCGGTAGCCATTAACAAGTGTCCGCCCATAATGCTGAGCTCGGCATGAATGATGAGCTTTTTATCGGCTTCGCTCATCGGGGGCACACCCTCGGGCATGGCAATATCGCCGAACCTTTGCAGACCCTTACCGGTATAGCACCCGTTAAATACTTCACGATAAAACTCAAAGGCTTCTTCTGTTTTCCCGGGGAAGTTCAGGTAAGTGGTTACACGGGCATTGCTTTCGGTCTTCAGTTCCCTGCGCATCTGGAAACGGCTGCTTAAGTAATGCTCCAGGTTGTCGAGCCCGGCGGTAAATCCTTCCTGGAAGCCCATACCCACGATCGTTTCGAGATGAGCCAGCTCATCGAAGGTGATGGTAACACTTACGGTAGTGGTATTATCCTTTTCACTGAATTCTTTCCGCCAGTACATAACCGGGAACTCCAGGTTCTCTACCCCTTCTTCATCGCAAAAGTGCACGGCATTGGTAATATACCTGAAGGGTTGTATCGTGCGGAAATTCTCTTTGCACCAGGAGCGCTCACCTTCGGGACTCACCATGGCATACAGCCAACAGCCACCTTCCCTGAAATCCATGGTTTTGGTTTCAGCCTTATAGGGTTTCGGCGCCCACCATTGATCGAGCAATTTACTTTCGGTCCAGGCACTCCACACCAGGTTCAGCCCGGCATCGAAGGTTCTCGTTACCGTTATCTTTTTATTGGGCAGGTCTTTGGTGAATAATGTTTCCCGGTGTATCATGGCATGTCGGTATTTATTAATGAATCATTATCCTGTTCTTCTCAGCGGATCATCGGCAGGTATTTTTCGCGGTTCTCCACGATCACCCACAGGTTGATGGCCAGCAAAACCAGCGCAACAGGCAGGCCGGAAGGAGCTGTGAAGAGGTGCATCATCAGCACTCCCATCATCACCGGTAAAATAACAATGGCGCCCAGGGCCCGGGTCTTAGGGATCATAAAGAGCAGGCCGCCTGCGATCTCTACAACTGCTATCATGGGCATGAGCCAGCCAATTTCCATGAACGCGGTAGACACCCTTAATACTTCTGCAGGCAGATCGTCGGGAACGGGCATGTAATAAAAAAACTTATTCAGCCCGGCGTTGATAAAGATCAGCCCGAACAAAAGGCTCAGCACAAACAGGATTTTCTTTTTCATAACAGTGTTTGTTTAAGTTAATGATGTGTAACGTATCGTTTATTTATTGCTTTAAGGACGGCAATAACTCGTCCAGGCCTTCCATCGCGATGGCCAGTCCTTCCATGAAGCCCATCTGTATAGTGGTTTCCAGCTGTGCAAGATCATCGTAGGTGATCCTGAATTCCACCAATGTAAGCGGACCCTGGTCGCTAAAGGTCATTTCCCATCTCGACCGGGGTAACTCCTCGTTCACATTCCCTTCGGCATCGGCAAAGGCATCGAGCCCGACCAGCTTCTTCTCCGCGTCAATGGCTATGTATTCGGCCAGCGCCCAGTGCTCTTCGCCTTCGGGACCGAGCATAGCATAGAGCCAGCGTCCGCCTTCCCGGAAACCCATGGTTTTGGTACGTGCCCGCCATGGCTTCGGCGCCCACCACTGGTCAAGAATTTCGGGTTGAGTGTATGCCGCCCATACCAGGACGCGTGATGCCGCAAACTCCCGTTTTACGGTGATGGCTTTGTTTTCCTTGTCTACAGAAAAATCAAATGATAGGTTTTTGCTCATTGCTATTGGTTTTCATGGTTAATAATACGTTATCGAGCTCACTGAAACGGCTTTCCCAGATCTGCCGGAATTGCTCCAGCCATTGATCGATCTCCTGCATGCGGTCGCCATTCAGACGGTAATAGATCTCCCTTCCCGACTGCTCCTGTTTTACGAGCTGACACTCCGTTAAGATACGCAGGTGCTTCGATACCGCCTGCCGGGTGGTATCAAAGTGTTCGGCAATGGCATTAGGGGTCATGGCCTGGAAGGCGATGAGCAGGATGATGGCCCTACGGGTCGGATCGGCAATAGCCTGGAATACGTCTCTTCTGGTGATCATACGCAAATATATGGTTGCAAATATAATCGCAACTATTTAGTTGCGCAAGTAATTTTTAAAAATATGTCCCGGAAAGCCTTTCCCGCTTGTTATAAAGGGCAAATACATAAACCTGTTAACTTCAAAAGAAAAATTATGAAAGAATTCTTATTGCTGATCAGAGAACAGACCGGCTACGGTACAGTATCTGTCGAAGAGATGCAGGCTGATATCCAGGAGCATATCCGCTGGATGGAACGCCTGGTCGAAACCGGCAACTTCAAAGACGGAAATCCACTGGCCCCCACAGGAGCTACCCTGAAAAAAGGCATGGTAACTGACGGTCCATACGTGGAAACCAAGGAATGCGTGAGCGGGTATTATTTTCTTCTTGCGGGTTCGCTGGACGAGGCGAAAGAGCTTGCCAATGGCTGCCCGGACCTGGAACGCGGGGCCACGCTGGAAATCCGGGAAATTATTCATACCGATGAATAAACGTGGGGATGAACATATCCAAACGCTGACCAGCCATCTTTTCAGGGAACACTATGGAAAGATGGTTTCTTATTTGTCGCGGAAATACGGTTACCAGGAAATAGAGAACATAGCCGATGCTGTACAGGAAGCTTTCGAAGCGGCGCTGAACACCTGGAAATTCTCGGGTATTCCTGATCACCATTTCGCATGGCTCTATAAAGTGGCCGCCAACCGGCTGGTTAATAAGCTCCGGCAATCGGATCTTATTCAATCGCATCTTGACAGGTTGAAGGTAACGGAAAATACCGTAGAAGTGTGCCAGGAGCAAGAGCTGGAAGACAGCCTGCTGAAGCTGCTGGTGTTCTTTTCAAAAATCAATCTCCCGGAGCGCAACAAGCTGATCGTTTCTCTTTATTTCGTATGCGGGTTTGGGTACGCGGAGATTGCGAATGCGTTGATGATGAACACCGAAACCGTTAAGAAGGTGGTGCTGAGAAGCAAGGAACGGATCGGGCAATTCGCCCGCAGCTACCAGGATTTTCAAATAAGCGCGATCGACAATCACACAGATCATTTGCTGAGGATTACTTACCTGATGTTTAACGAAGGCTATAAGGCTTCGCGAAAGACGGGAGCTATTTGCTATGACCTGTGCTATGAGGCGATGAGGCTGGCGAAGCTGGTACAGAAGTACGACGATCACCCGGATACGAATGCCTTGCTGGCCCTGATGTTCTTTAACACATCGCGGTTTCCCGCCAGGATCGTGAACAGCACCTGGGTTTCGCTGGAAGACCAGAACAGGAAGCTCTGGAATAAAGCGCTGATCGCCGAAGGGCACTTCTACCTGGAAAGAGCAAGAGCAAAGCAGGTATGTCCGGATACCTATTATCTGCAGGCACTGATCTCTTCGATACATTGCACTTCTGCCAGCTATGAAGCAACAGACTGGAAAGCCATTTCTTTTTTGTACCGGCAACTGGAAAAGATCGAGCCGGATTCGTTACCTGTAATACTGAACCGGATCATATCTGAAAGCAATCACAGGAATATCGACAACCTGATCGCTGAATCGGAGCAGTTAGAAAGAATCGTTACAAAAAAAGATGCATTTATATTTTAAAGTTTTCAGGAAAAAGCTGTATTGGTTGAATACTAAGCTTTTATAAAGATTATCAAAAAAGTCAGGTAACGATTTGGTAACGGTGCTTATTGCTTTGCTTTTCAATGTGTTTCCGTTAGCTCGTAGCAAATATACAAATTATATAATAAAAGAATCACAGTATAAGAACATACCTCATAGATTATGAGATTCAATGTTCGCCGATTACATCTGCTATCTTGTAACCATCACCTAAATGTACAACCAGTATTTTACTTGGATATTTTGACTGAAATGTTTCGTCTTTTAAGATAACATCAAACAAAAATCCTTTTTCTGTCGTAGAAATAAGGTCACATTTTTCGAATTCTATTTTATCCCAGTCTTGCCCGGAAATCAGAAAACCTGTGCCTATACCTGCTTTCGATGTGTCGAATTTATTTTTCCATTTTTCGTGAAACTGTGTTTCGGTCAGGCTCCCATCTATCTCCAAATCTACGTTGGTAGCATCGGTTTTGTATTCGTAGTATTCTGCTGTTGTCATTTTTTGCATAAAACTATCAAGCGAGCCGAGTTCTTCTGTCGCAAAATAGTTAGTGCTATTTTTCACAAGCCATTCTCGTGCTTCATTTGCAATATCATCATTTTGTGTTGTAGTTTCTGTGTCGGCAACTTCTGATTTTGCATTCCTTTTTTCTTGTTCTGTACAGGCAAAAATTAAAAATAAGAGACCTG
>CALNCF010000031.1 GCA_937875035.1 uncultured Sphingobacteriaceae bacterium
GGAGCTGATGTTCCCGAGCATGTACGAGCACCGGTGTTCAGAAGGAGCTCCCGGCGGATTCTTTTCACGGGTAAAAAAGGGCACCTGGATGGGGCATGTGATCGAGCATATCGCATTGGAGATACAGACGCTGGCCGGAATGGAAACCGGTTTCGGCCGTACCCGCGAAACCAAAACACCCGGCATATATAACGTGGTGTTTTCTTACAGTGAAGAAAAGGTGGGGCTGTTCGCGGCCGAATCGGCCGTGCGTATTGCCGAAGCCCTGATCTCGGGTGAAAGCTATGACCTGGCTGCCGATATTCAGCGCATGCGGGAGATCCGGGAAGAGGTCCGACTCGGACCAAGCACGGGGTCCATCGTAGAAGAAGCTGTTTCCCGCGACATCCCCTGGATCCGTTTGGGAAGAAATTCCCTGGTACAGTTAGGCTATGGTAAGAACCAGGTACGTTTCCAGGCTACCATCACTGATAAGACCAGCAATATCGCGGTAGACATTGCCTGCAATAAAGAAGAAACCAAAAGGATGCTGTACGATGCGGCCGTTCCGGTAGCCAAGGGTGATATCTGCCTCGATGAAGAAGACCTGGCCCGCACCATCGACCGGATCGGCTTCCCGATCGTGCTGAAGCCGCTCGATGGCAATCACGGCAAAGGCGCGTCTATCAATGTGAATACCATGGAAGAGGCTCTCGAAGGTCTTGCCCACGCAAAAAGATATTCACGAAAAGTAATTGTCGAACGCTTTATCAAGGGTTTCGACTTCCGGGTGCTGGTGATCGACAACCGGGTAGTTGCCGCCGCGCAGCGGGTACCTGCCCATGTAAAGGGTGATGGCACCCACAGCATCCAGCAGCTCATCGACCAGGAGAACCTCGATCCGCGCCGCGGCTACGGGCATGAGAACGTGCTGACGGAGATCACGATCGACCGCGACACTACCGACCTGCTCGAAAAGAAAGGCTATACACTCGATACCGTTCCTGAAAAAGACGAGATCGTTTATTTAAAGTCGACCGCGAACCTCAGTACCGGGGGAACATCCATTGATGTGACCGATATGATGCACCCGGAAAACATATTCCTCGCGGAACGGATTTCGAGGGTGATCGGGCTGGACGTATGCGGCATTGATATTATGGCGCCAAACCTGACCCAGCCTTTAAAAGAAAACGGAGGCGTGATCCTCGAAGTGAATGCCGCGCCGGGCTTCCGCATGCACCTGGCCCCCGCCGAAGGTCTGCCAAGAAACGTGGCCGCCCCGGTGATCGACATGCTCTACCCTCCGGGGAAACCTTCGCGCATCCCGATCATCGCCATTACCGGTACCAATGGGAAAACCACGACAACCCGCCTCATCGCGCACATTGTGAAGAACATGGGTTACCGCGTAGGCTTTACCACTTCGGATGGTATCTATGTACAGAATCACATGCTTGAAAAGGGTGATACCACCGGGCCGCTGAGCACGGAGTTCATCCTGAAAGACCCTACCGTAGAATTCGCAGTGCTGGAAACTGCCCGCGGGGGCATTCTTCGCGCGGGGTTGGGCTTCAGCCGCTGCGACATCGGAGTGGTTACCAATATACAGGAGGATCACCTCGGGCTGAACGACATTGAAACACTGGAGGACCTGGCCCGTGTAAAAGCGGTGGTCGTGCGCAGCGTCAAGAAGGATGGCTGGGCCGTGCTCAATGCCGAGGATGAATATTGCGTAAAGATCGGCGCGGAAGTAAGCTGCAACATCGCTTATTTCTCTATGGATGAAAATCACCCGGTAATTAAAAAGCATTGCAAAGCCGGTGGAGTGGCCGCTATTTATGAGAACGGCTTCGTAACGATCAAGAAAGGCGACTGGAAGATTCGCGTGGAGAAGGTAACCACTATTCCTCTGACCATGGGCGGAAAGGCCCGCTTCATGATCGCCAACGTACTCGCTGCCACGCTGGCAGGGTATCTTTCAGGCTTCAAAACAGAGGATATGCGTATCTCGCTCGAAACCTTTATCCCTTCGGCAGCGCTCACACCGGGTCGTATGAATATCTTCAACTTTAAGGAGTTCAAAGTGATGATCGACTTCGCCCATAACCCTGCAGGGTACCTGGGTATCGAAGAGTTTTTGAGCCAGATCGACGCAACCAAGAAGATCGGCATTATAGCCGGTGTGGGCGACCGCCGCGACCAGGATATTATGGAGTGTGCTGTTATTGCGGCACGGATGTTCGATCATATTATCATCCGCCAGGAAAAACACCTGCGCGGACGTACGGAAGAAGAGATCATCAATATTATCCTGGAAGGCATCGCGAAAGTCGACAGGCCTGTAACCTGGGAGATCATCCCGAAAGAGGTAGACGCGATCAAGCATGCCATTTCGATCGCCGGACCAGGCACCTTTATCGTTGCGCTGAGCGATGTTATTACCAATGCCATCGGCATTGTGCAGCAATACCTGGACAAAGAGGCCGGGCTTTAATCCTGAAAGATCAACACAAGCGATAAGCCGGCCATTTGCTGGCTTATCTTTTTTATAGCTGATGTTATGAACAGAACTTACCTCATTACCGGCGCCGGAAGCGGCATTGGCAGGGCCATCGCCTTACAGCTGGCCTCCGAAAAGAACAACTGCATACTGGCAGGAAGAAATATGGTGAATCTCCAGAAAACCCTGATCAACCTGGATGAAGGTAACCACGACATACTTCCCCTGGATATCAATTCGGAAAAAAGCCTGGAAAATGCACTTTCAAAAATAAAGAAGCCCCTGGATGGCCTTATTGCGAATGCGGGTACCGGCGGTGAGAATCACTGGGGTGAAAATGATCGCTGGGAAGAGATCATCCAGACCAACCTGGGCGGAACGTACCGCTTTGTGAACACCTTCCTGCCGCTGCTCCGTCAGTCGAAGTCTGAATATAAGCACATCCTGATCACCTCCTCGGTGCTGGCCCGTCTCGGCGTTGCCGATTATTCAGCCTATTGCGCCTCCAAGGCCGGTCTATTGGGCCTGATGCGTTCATGGGCAGTGCAATTCGCCCCGGAGAAGATCCTGGTGAATGCCATCTGCCCGGGATGGGTGAATACCCAGATGTCGCAGGAGGGCATGGAAGGCATAGCCGGCGGGCTGAACATCAGCTGTCAGGAATTCTATCACCTGGCCATGCAATCGGTTCCTCTGAGGAAGATGTCGGAACCGGAAGAGATCGGCGAACTGGTATCCTTCCTGCTCCGCCAGCACTCCATGACCGGGCAGGCCATCGACATGAATAACGGGTCGGTCATGAATTCCTGAGGCAGGAGGTTACGCACCCAGCCCCTGAACTTAATGCAGGGGTGTAATGGCTTTTTTTTCTAAATTTGTCTCCATTTTGAGATACAGCTATGTTTGATAATTTAAGTGATAAGCTCGACAGGGCGTTTAAAGTATTAAAGGGACAAGGCAAGATCACCGAGATCAACGTTGCCGAAACGTTAAAGGAAGTGCGTAAAGCCCTTCTTGATGCCGACGTAAATTATAAGATCGCCAAAGATTTCACCGACCGGGTGAAAGAAGAAGCATTGGGTCAGAACGTATTGACTTCTATTTCTCCGGGACAGTTACTCGTTAAGATCGTAAACGATGAGCTGAAGGCCCTGATGGGTGGTGAAAAAACAGACCTGAACCTGAAAGCCAGCCCAAGCATCATCCTGATCGCGGGTTTACAGGGCTCGGGTAAAACGACCTTCTCCGGAAAGCTGGCCAATTACCTCAAATCAAAAGGGAAAAATCCGTTACTGGTAGCAGGTGATGTATACCGTCCGGCAGCGATCGACCAGCTGAAGATCCTGGGAGAGCAGATCGGCGTGCCGGTGTTTACCGATTACGAAAGCAAGAACCCCGTTTCCATTGCGGAGGCCGGCATTAAGCAGGCGAAGCAAAATGGCCATTCGGTTATTATTATAGATACGGCAGGCCGTTTGGCGGTCGATGAGCAGATGATGAACGAGATCGCGAATGTGAAAAAGGCTACGCAGCCTCACGAGACCCTGTTCATTGTTGACGCGATGACCGGCCAGGATGCCGTAAATACAGCAAAAGCATTCAACGACCGCCTGGATTTTGATGGGGTGGTGCTGACCAAGCTCGACGGGGATACCCGGGGCGGGGCAGCGCTTTCCATTAAATCGGTGGTGAACAAGCCTATCAAGTTTATCGGTACCGGAGAAAAGCTCGATGCGATCGATGTGTTCTACCCGGACCGTATGGCTTCTCGTATCCTGGGGATGGGTGACGTGGTTTCCCTCGCGGAGCGTGCGCAGGAGCAGTTCGACGAAGAGGAAGCGGCGAAGCTTCAGAAAAAGATCCGTAAGAACCAGTTCGATTTCAACGACTTCCTGAACCAGCTGCAGCAGATCAAGAAGATGGGGAACCTGAAAGACCTCATGGGAATGATCCCGGGGGTAGGCAAGATGATCAAGGATGTGGACATCAGCGATGATGCCTTTAAGGGTGTGGAAGCCATCATCCGCTCCATGACACCTGTTGAACGGGAAACGCCTGATCTGATCAACGGTACCCGCCGTAAACGGATCGCGAACGGAAGCGGAACCAGCATTGAAGAGGTAAACCGGCTTCTGAAGCAATTTGAGGACATGAAAAAGATGATGAAAATGTTCCAGGGGGGCAATAACCCCCTCAAAATGATGAAAAACATGCCGGCGCCTAAAATGCCCCGCTAAACATCATTTCAATGAATTCCTGATAAAAAGCCGGTTTAGCCGGCTTTTTATCGTTCTGCTGAAACTTTTTTGTTACAAACTGTTCGGATTTTTTCTTTAAGGCAGGATTATTGCTAATTTGGTTGGTTTAAATATATCTTGTTTATTATGAAAAAACTGTACTTGTTTATTGCCGCATCGGCAATGGTCGGGTCTCTGTCGGCTCAAAGCCTGACGGCGAAAAAAAACCTGACGGCTCCGCACAACGCTGTTGTGCCGACACTTTCTACCGAAAAATCAGCTTCGGAACCAAGAACTTCTGAAAAAGTGAACGTGGCTTTAAAGCAGCACCAGTTCACCAAAACCGGTAAAAGAAGCGCAGACGGTGTTACTACCGACACCCTGGCGAACCATTTTGTAGGCACCCCGGCTCTTTACAGGGCAGATAATAGTGGGTATGTCGCTGGTCACAACGGATACGGTGATATCTCCAAAATGCAGAAATTCGACCCGGCATTCGGTGTAAGCTCAACCGGTAACATCACGAAAGTATTATTTTACTTCGGTTACAAAACAGGAGATCCTGCCAGCACTATTACAGTTAAAATTTGGGATGATAATGCTGGAGAGCCTGGTAATGTAATCGGATCGGTAGATGTTCCTTTTTCACAGATTACCACTTCAGCTTTAACTGAGGCTGTATTCGCATCTCCTGTTGCGATCCCTGCAAACAAAACTTTCTACGCAGGTTTCTCCGTAACTTACAGCGGACTCGATACTGTTGGTTTAGTAACCACTTCTGACGGTGATTTCGCACAAGCGGCAACCCACACATGGGAAGAATGGGATGACGGTACATTAGCGACCTTAGGGGATCCCGACAACTGGGATCTGATGGTCGCTTTAGGTGTATTTCCTGTCGTTGAATTAGACGGTGGCGGACCTGGTCCTGGAACCGGTGGCTCATCTGTTTACTTCCACGAAGATTTCGAAAATGGCATTCCTGCTGGTTTCGCGATCGTTGACGTAGACGGCAGAACCGTGAGCGCTAACATTGCAAGTCTTTTCCCAACTGCATGGAGCCTGGGTGTTGCTGACGGAAGCACTGACCAATCTGTATTAAGTACTTCATGGTATACTCCTGCAGGACAGTCTGACGATTGGATCATCACTGACACCATCATTATCCCTGATACAGCAAGCAGCGTATTCTTATCATGGGAAGGTGAAGCGATCGACCCTGACTACCCGGATGGTTACGAAGTACGTATCTCTAATACAACCAAAGATGTAGCAGGATGCCTGCTGAACCCGGCTGTATTCACCATCTCTGGTGAAGAGCCTGAAGTAACTCCAAGAAAAGTTGATATCTCTTCTTACATTGGTGATACCATTTTCGTAGCGTTCAGAAACAACTCTACAGACATGTTTATCCTGTCTATCGATGAGATCAAAGTTTATGAGCCGTCTGCATTCGATATCGCTGCTACAAAAGCGGTGATCGATTCAGCAAGCTTTAATCAGTACACCAGAATCCCTGCTGCTCAGGCTGCCGGTGGTTCTTACCCTGTTCGTGTAACGATCAGCAACGTAGGTGCTTCTACTCCTGCAGGTGTAACTGTTCATGCTCAGATCAAAAATGGCGCTACAGTTATTTATACTGATTCAGTAGAATTAACAGCAACTGTTCCTACTGCAGGTGGAACCCTGGAAGTGACTATGCCTTCAAGATTCTCTATACCTGCTTCTGCAGGTACTTACAGCCTTCAGTTAACCGGTTCTGTAACAATGACCGAATCTGATGGTGATATGAGCAACAACTCATTTGCTGCCGCTGCTATCAACGTAGCGATCACTGATACTACTTACGCAAGAGATAACAATGCAAGCGGAAACACTTCATTATCTATCGGTGGTGGCTTAACTGGTCACTTAGGTATGGTATATGATGTAGTTGCCAAAGACACTTTATCTTCTGTAACTGTAGTTCTGAGAGGTAAAGCTGTTTCAGGAAGACACATCAGTGTTTCTGTATTCGAATTCAACGGTGGTCCTGCTTCATCTCCGCTTGTAAGCTCTAACATTTACGAGTACAATGCTGCCGGAACTTACGTTATTCCTTTCAATAACGGTGTAGAGCTGACTCCTGGTCAGTACCTGGTAACGATCAACGAGCTTGACAGCAGTGTTACGATCGGTACTACTACCAGCATCTTTACTCCTGGTACTGTATGGATCAAATCTCCTGGTATCGCTGGTAACTCCTGGAACCTGGTTGAGTCTTTCGGTGCAAACTATGCCCGTACGTTCTTCCTGAGACCTAACTTCGGTAACCCGGTAACTGTTGGTTTGAACAACAACAAAGCATTAGATGCTAATGTAACCCTGTTCCCTAACCCATCTAACGGCATCTCTTCGATCGTTATCGCAAGCGAAAAAGCTGCGGACTACAAAGTGAGCGTAGTAGATATGTTAGGCCGTGTGATCAAATCATACGAGCTGAACAATGCATCTGTAGAAACATTAACCCTTGATCTGTCGAACGAAGCGAATGGTATTTACTTCGTAAGAGTACAATCAGGTGATGCTTCTGTCACTAAAAAATTAAGCTTAAACAAATAATTATTAGGCTTTTTTAATACTATAAAGATCCCGCCTTCGTGCGGGATTTTTTTATGGCTGATTATCAAGCCCTAACTATTTGATTTTTTAAATATTTATTGCATCTTTGCCGTCCCCTTGGCGGAGACAAGGGGGTGGACTTAAAAATTAAATAACATGCCAGTAAAAATCAGATTACAGAGACATGGTAAAAAAGGAAAGCCTTTTTATCACATTGTGGTGGCGGATTCACGTGCTCCGAGAGATGGTAAATTCATCGAAAAGTTAGGCGTTTATAACCCTAACACTAACCCGGCGACGATCAATATCGACACCGAGAAGGCAGTAGATTGGTTGTACAAAGGTGCACAACCTACTGACACAGCACGCGCCATTTTATCTTATAAAGGAGTTCTTTATAAGAAACACCTGGAAGTAGGTGTTAAAAAAGGAGCTTTAACCCAGGAACAGGCTGATGCGAAATTTGCCGCCTGGTTAGACTCTAAAGAAAGCAAGATCACAGCAAAGAAAAGCACGTTAGCGTCTTCTAAGGAAGAATTAGCTAAAGCCCGCCTGGCTGCTGAATCGAAAGCAAAAGAGGAAAAAGCAAAGGCTATCGCCGCTAAAAACATCGTTCCTGTAGAGGAAGAAGTAGAAGCTGCTCCTGCTGAAGAAGAAACCCCTGCTGCTACAGACGCACCGGAAACAGAAGCACCAGCTGCTGAGTAATTGGCTACGATGGATCATAAAGGCTATTTTCCTTTAGGCTACATCACCAAAACACGCGGTTTAAAGGGCGAGGTCCAGCTATATTTCCAGGTGGACGAACCCGAACACTATTATAAATTGGAATCAGTTTTCCTGGAGATCAACCAGAAACTGGTTCCTTTTTTTATTTCAAAGATCAGCATCCAGAAAAGTGTGGCTTATATCTTTTTTGAAGATATCGATCATATAGACAAAGCCAGCCCGCTGCTCAAAAAGACCCTTTTCGTCTCTGAAAAGCTCCGTCCGAAAGCCAAAAAGGAACTTACCCTCGACCGTGTGCAGGGTTTCTGCATTATCGACCAGGAATTGGGCGAGATCGGTGTGATCAACGAAATACTCAAAATGCCTCAGCAACTCCTGGCCTCCCTCACATACCAGGGGCACGAAGTGCTGATACCTCTTACAGAGGCCCTTATTACCGGGATCAACGTCGCCAGAAAGGAAATAGAAATGAGCCTTCCCGAAGGGCTGATCGATCTTTACCTGGAGTGATACAACCTTTTCTGTCTGCCCGTCGTCTTGATAACAGACACGTGAAAAAAGCGGCTTTTATACTTTCCATGCTATTGATATGCCTGGCGAATTTCTCGTCAGGGCAATCCTTTACGCTCACCGGTGTGGTGTTATCCTCTGACAGCTCCCGGCCTATACCCTTTTCCAATATCAGCCTTAAAAACCAGCGCCAGGGCACGATGTCGAATGAACGTGGCGTGTTCCAGGTATCTTACCAACCGGGAGATACCCTGCAATTCTCAGCCTTAGGCTTTGAAAGCCGAGAGCTGGTATTCGCTCAAAGCGATTCGGGGCTGGTGCTGCGGGTCTTCCTCAAGCGGAAGGTGTACAGTATCGGGGATGTAGAGGTAAAGGGCATTAAAACCAAAGAACAATTGCGTTCGGCCATCCTTAACCTACAGTTGGATCCCGAAAAGGAGATCGTGATTCCGGGAGCGAAACAATACAAAGGGCCCTTAGACCCCGGCAAGCCTACTGCCATGAGCCCGATCTCTGCCCTGTATGAAACCAAATGGGCTAAAAAGGCCCGGTCTAAAAAATTTGCCGCGGGGCAGAATATGCCGCGGATGAAATGATCCCGGAAGATTCCTTAACTGATATAAGCTCTCGCAGATATTTCATAGGTTTGCAGCATGATGCAGATCGATATAATCAGCGTGGTTCCTGACTTGTTACAAGGCCCTTTTTCGCATTCCATCCTTAAGCGTGCCCATGATAAGGGGCTGGTGAATATTGACGTACATAACCTGCGCGATTACGCCTATAACAAGCATAAAAGCGTAGACGACTACCAGTATGGCGGCGGTTCGGGCATGGTTATGATGATCGAGCCCTTTGCGGCCTGCATCGAAAGCCTGCAGGAAAAGCGCAGCTATGATGAGATCATCTTTATGACCCCGGACGGTGTTACGCTTAACCAAAGCATCAGCAATGAGCTTTCGCTTCGTCAGAGCTTCATCATCCTTTGCGGGCATTACAAGGGTATTGACCAGCGCATAAGGGACCATTTCGTTACCCGGGAGATCTCTATCGGGGATTATGTATTAAGCGGAGGGGAGCTCGCGGCGGCCGTCCTGGCCGATTCGGTCGTAAGACTGATTCCCGGCGTGCTTTCCGACGAAACCTCTGCCCTTTCCGATTCTTTCCAGGACGGGATGCTAAGCGCGCCGGTATACACGCGCCCTGCCGAGTTCCGCGGAATGAAGGTTCCCGACATCCTTTTAAGCGGAAATACCCCTGAAATTGAGAAATGGCGCTTCGAGCAGTCGATCCTGCGCACCCAGGAACGCCGGCCTGACCTGATGAAATAGCGTCTTCTGAGTGGTTTATAGCCCTGGGCGTTTTCCACATTAGCTATGGAAATGCCTTTAAACCAATTTCATAATTTATTTTTTTGTTGATAAATAAATCCCTATACTTGCAATCCGATTTTTACGGGATAAAAATCGTTGTAATCAGTAAAAAAATGGACTTAGTAAAATTTGTGAACGATCAGGTTACCCATAATGCACTGCCTTCATTCAAAGCAGGTGACACCGTAACCGTACACTACAAGATCAGAGAAGGTAGTAAAGAAAGAATCCAGCAATATCAGGGTGTGGTAATTACACGCAGTGGTTCTGGTTCAACTCAAACTTTTACTGTAAGAAAAGTTTCTAACTCAATCGGCGTTGAGCGTATTTTCCCTGTAAATTCTCCTAACATCGATAAGGTTGAGGTTAACTCACGCGGTGTGGTTAGAAGGGCTAAATTGTTCTACCTGCGCGAGCTTACAGGTAAGAAAGCAAGAATCAAAGAAAAGAGAGTTTAATCTCCTTTCTAAAAGATACAACCCCGCATCCCAGCGGGGTTTTTTGCGTTATATCCTTGCCTAATCAAGGAAAAATGTGAATTTTTGAGGCCTCACTAATTATTTATTTCATGCAGGAATTACTGAAAAAGTACGAAGAAAAAAGACCGGAGATCGTTTTTGAATGGAAAGATCCGGAAACGGAAGCCGAAGGCTGGGTAGTGATCAATTCTTTACGCGGCGGTGCTGCCGGCGGTGGTACACGCATGCGCAAAGGGCTCGATAAGCGTGAAGTGGAGTCCCTGGCTAAAACGATGGAAGTTAAATTTACCGTTTCAGGGCCTGCTATCGGCGGAGCAAAATCAGGCATCAATTTCGACCCTGCGGATCCACGTAAGAAAGGTGTGCTGGAAAGATGGTACAAGGCTGTTATTCCGTTGCTGAAAAACTATTATGGTACAGGCGGCGACCTGAACGTGGATGAGATCCATGAAGTAATTCCCATTACTGAAAATTACGGGTTGTGGCACCCGCAGGAAGGTGTGATCACCGGGCACTACGGAGCAAGAGAGAATGAAAAGATCCACCAGATCGGGCAGCTGCGCTATGGGGTTTCCAAGGTGCTGGAGGATCAGAAATATTCACCGGATATACACCGCAAATACGTGGTGGCCGATATGATCACCGGTTACGGGGTCTCCGAATCGGTTCGTCACTATTACGATATCTATGGAGGCACCTTAGCGGGTAAACGCGCCATTATACAGGGATGGGGTAACGTAGGTGCAGCGGCAGCCTATTACCTGGCACAGGCAGGCGCTAAGATCGTCGGTATTATCGACCGAGCTGGTGGAGTGATCAAAGAAGAAGGCTATACTTTTGAAGAAGTACGCGAGCTGTTTCTCAACCGCGAAAAGAATACGCTCATTTCCCCGGAGCTCTTATCATCCGAAGAAATGAACAAACGGATCTGGCGCCTCCCGGCAGAGATCTTTATCCCGGCGGCGGCCTCACGTCTTGTGACCAAAGAACAGGTAATGGCGATGAAGAACGCGGGTATGGAAGTGATTGCCTGCGGCGCCAATGTTCCGTTCGCAGATCCGGAGATCTTTTTCGGACCGATCGGCGAATCGGCAGACAATTCCCTAAGCGTGATCCCCGACTTCATCTCGAATTGCGGGATGGCCAGGGTGTTCGCTTACCTGATGTTGAAGGGCGTTGAAATGAGCGACGACGCGATCTTCAGCGATACTTCTGCCGTGATCCGCAAGGCGATCCAAAAATCATTCGAAAAGAATCCTTCCAAAACACATATCGCTAAGACATCGTTCGAAATTGCACTAAACCAACTCGTATAATATGTTCAGCGCTGATAAAATATGGGACCAGGTGATCTGGGGAAACCCAGTCGGGAATTATGTATGGTTTGCCGGGATCCTCTTTTTTGGACTGATCCTTTTACGCGTGATCTCCCGGGGGCTCTCGCAGCTACTCTTTAAATTATTCAAGCGCTTTTCCCAGGAAGTACGGGGTGAGAAATTCGTAGAGCTGATGATCAAGCCCGTAGAATTCCTCGTGCTGGTTTCCACTTTCTATTCTGCCATCAACCGCCTGGACTACCCTTTGCACGAGGCTATGTTCTCGCGCAAGACCTTCACGGTTACCTATATCGATGCGATCGATAAGATATTCCTCTTCCTGATGATCATTGCCTTTAGCTGGGTCATCCTGCGGCTTATCGACTTTATGGCACTGGTGTTCGCTTACCGTGCTTCTTTAACAGAGTCGAAGTCCGACGACCAATTGGTTCCCTTCATCAAGGAGCTGGTAAAGATCGTCACTTGTATTATCAGCATTTTTGTTGCCCTGGGTATGGTGTTCGAGATCAACGTGCTGACACTGATCACAGGCCTGGGGATCGGGGGTATCGCCATTGCGCTGGCCGCCAAGGAAAGCCTGGAAAACCTCTTGGGGTCCTTCACGATCTTTCTCGACAAGCCTTTTGTGGTAGGCGACCTGGTAAGGGTGAACGGTATTGAGGGGACGGTAGAAAAAGTGGGCTTCCGCAGCACGCAGTTGCGAACAGTAGACAAAAGCTTGGTAACCGTGCCCAATAAAAAGATGATCGACGGTGTGCTGGAGAACATGACCCTCCGCAACTACCGCCGCTTAAAATTCGTGATCGGTCTTACCTACGACACGACCGAGGAGCAGATGAAGAACATTGTGCGCGAGATCACCGAACTGGTGCGCACCGCGCCACGGTGCAGCTCCGACGGGATCGCGATCTTCGAGGAATTTGGCGATTCATCCCTTAATATTATGGTGCTGTATTATATGGAGATGATGGAGTATAATGAATACCTGAAGATCCGTGAGCAGATCAATTTCAGGATCGCAGAGATCGTGCGCCGAAATGGTTCCGACTTCGCCTTCCCAACCCAAACCGTTGTTCATCAATACAGCGGCAACCCGAACGAAGACAAAGAAGCGCTTTAGCAAAAACTTTTCATTCAAACGGTCATCCACAAAAAAAGGCCCGTACAATTGTACGGGCCTTTTTTATACAAGTATTTACAACCTGGATTAGTTCTTTGGCGCTGCTGCTTTTTTCTCTGTAGCTTTAGTGGTCTTGGCATCTGCTTTCTTATCACTTTCTTTAGATGCGCAGCATGATTTTTTTCCTTCCTTAGATGCGCATGAAGTTGCAGCCGCTTCTTTTGTAGTGCAAGATTTTTTGCTCTTGTCATCTCCTTCGTGTGCTACCGCTACCAATGAAGTTGCAGCGATAAACGTTAATGCGAATAATACTTTTTTCATTTTTCTAATTTTTATGGTCAGATAATAGATTGTTTCAGAACGAGTAACGTAAATCTACAATAAATTATTTCAATTACAACACATTAAACCGAGGCAATCACCGTACGGCCGCCTTTTACGGTCTGGCCCAGCGCGACTTCGATCTTTGTTCCCAACGGCAGGAACAGGTCTACCCGGGATCCGAATTTAATGAAGCCCATTTCCGCGCCTTGTTCTACCTGCTGCCCCTCTTTCACATAATAACAGATACGACGGGCCAGGGCACCAGCGATCTGGCGCATCAAGACCTCTATACCACTTTTGCTTTTGATCACCACGGTAGTCCGTTCGTTTTCGGTAGACGATTTCGGGTGCCATGCCACCAGGAACAAGCCCGGGGGATATTTAGCAAACATCACTTCCCCCGAAACCGGGTTGCGGTTTACATGCACGTTCACCGGCGACATGAAAACGGATACCTGGATACGACGGTCTTTAAAATACTCCGTTTCTTCGGTTTCTTCGATCACAACCACCTTGCCATCGGCGGGGCAGATTATATGCTTATCATTTTTAGTCACCTTAATTTTCGGGTTCCTGAAAAACTGGAGGATGATCACCAGGATAAAAACAGATAATGCATAGCCTACAATGCTAACCCACCTGATATCAATATACGAGGTAATGAGGGTGATCAGCACACCCACCACAACGGCAATCAGTATAGATGCATATCCTTCTCTGTGAATAGTCATTTCTTTGTTCTTTATAATGAATAATTAAAATCCGCCTCTTAATTTCTGGGTATTGGCTACTTTTTCAATAGCCACAATATAGGCCGCGATCCGCATGTTTGTCTGGTATTTCTGGGCTGTCTGGTATACGGTATCAAAGGCTTCTTTCATGGTGCGGTCGGCACGACGGTTCACGCGCTCTTCTGTCCAGTAATAACCCAAACGGTTTTGCACCCACTCGAAATACGATACGGTCACACCTCCGGCATTTGCCAGGATATCCGGAACTACCATAATTCCATTCTCATCCAGGATATCATCCGCGCTGGCCATGGTAGGTCCATTAGCGCCCTCCACGATCAGCTTCGCCCTGATACGCCCGGCATTGTGCGCACCGATCTGATCCTGCAAGGCCGCAGGAACCAGCACATCCACATCTAATGTCAGCAATTCTTCATTGCTGATCTTTTCCGCGTGTACATATCCTTCCAGCGAACGGTTGTTCATCTCCGCATAGTTCATGGCATCCTGCACATCAATGCCGCTGCTGTTATAATACGCACCGCTTACATCCGAGATCGCAACAATCTTAATGCCCTGCGTAGCCAGTAGCTTCGCCGAGATAGATCCTACATTACCAAAACCCTGCACGGCAGCGGTAGAGGTTTGCGGGTTGATCTTTAAGCGGTTCATCGCCGAACGCGCGGTTACCATTACTCCTCTTCCTGTTGCTTCCACACGACCCTTCGAACCACCCAACACCAGGGGTTTACCGGTCACTACAGCCGGCGAGGAATAGCCCTTTATCTTCGAGAACTCATCCATCAGCCAGGCCATTTCCTGCTGACCGGTGCCCATATCGGGAGCCGGTATATCTTTTTCAGGACCAAACACATCCGACAATGCCGAAGTGTATGCCCTTGTTAAACGTTCTAATTCACCCTTCGACATGCTGCGCGGATCGCACTTGATCCCGCCTTTAGCTCCTCCGAAAGGAATGTTCACTACAGCCGTTTTCCAGGTCATCCATGCCGCCAGCGCTTTCACCTCGTTCAGGTCTACATCCATGGCATAGCGGATCCCACCCTTTCCCGGACCAAGATTAATATTATGTACTACCCGGAAGCCTTCAAAAACCCGGATGCTTCCATTGTCCATGGTTACCGGCAGGTTTACGATCACCTGCTTTGCAGGAGAACGCAGCATATTATAGGTGTCATCATCCAGACCGATCATCTTTGCTGCGATATCGAATCTCGACATCATCGACTCAAACGGATTCGTATGTTCCATTATGGGTAAAGGGGTAGCTACTGTCATCAGGGATATATTGTTTCAGAAAAATTTCGCAAATCTATGAAAAAAGAACAAGATAGGTGTACACCATGGGCGCTGCGATCAGGAGCCCGTCGAAGCGGTCGAGGAAGCCTCCGTGGCCCGGCAACAGGTTGCCAGAATCCTTCACATTCATGCTTCTTTTGAACATGGATTCCACCAGGTCGCCAAAGGTGCCGAAAAGGGTAACCAATACCGCCATCATGATCCAGTGCTGTACGGCCAGGGTTGTAAAGAACAGAGAGCAGATCACGGCAATACCAATAGCAACGAACAGCCCTCCGAAAAAACCTTCCCACGACTTCTTGGGAGAGATCCGCTCGAACAGCTTGTGCTTTCCAAGGCTCATGCCTATAAGATAGGCCCCGCTGTCGTTGGCCCACAGCAGGAACATAAAGCCCAGGGTGATCTCATGATTATACACTTCCTGGTGAATAAAGCCCAGGGAACAAAAGAGGGCAAAGGGCAAGGCCAGGTATACCAGCGAGCTCAGCTTGTAAGCGATCGCGCGAAAAGGCCGGTCGTATTTGCTGTATAGCTGCTTAATAAAGATAAAGGCGAAGAATGGAATGTTGACCGCCAGCACATCGGGTCCCGAAATGCCGGATATGGTAAGCATAACCGTAAGAAATAATACAAGACCCGCGATCACACTCCAGTGGTCGTTCTGGCCCGGCGCATGCTGGAAGATCAGCTTATTGAATTCCATCATACATACCACCAGCACCACGGCGAACAAGCCTGTCAGTGTATATTCATTGTAATAGATCCCTGAAATAAAAACAATACCGAAGAAGATCGCGGTTACCACACGCGTTAGGAAGTTATTCATAATTCGTTTTTGATGATGATCTCGATCGCCTGGTCGAAATACTCCTGGTGGATATAAAGCTCGATCTCGCCGAAGCTTAAGTACGACGAATCTTTTTTATTAAGCTGAACAACCTCGATGTGATGGTCTTTTAATACCGCTGTAACCAGCGAAGCACGATACTGGTCGTGCGATGTATATATTTTGACCCAGCCTTTTTCCATTCGGTTTCTTTAAAGATGTTTTCTTCTGTTCCAGTAAAAAACAAGTGCAAAACTAATCAAAATACTAAAGAGCGCCGATATAAGGGGGAAGTTTTCTTCCGCATTGAAATTGATAGTGATATAATGGTTCTTATACAGGAAATCGAGGATAACCGCTGTTCCGTTATTGATCAGGTGCATCAGCACCGGCACCCATATAGTACCGCTCCATACCATGCCATAGCCCAGCACCGCGCCCAGGGCTACCCTGGGCAGGAAACCGTAAAACTGCATATGGAAAGCGGAGAAAATAATAGCGGTGAGCCAGATGCCCGTATGAATGCTTCTGGTCTTTTCAATAAAAAGCTTTTGAAGGATCCCGCGGAAGATCAGCTCCTCGCCAATGGCCGGGATGATCGCGATCACCAGCAGGTTGATCAGCAAACCGGAAAAGGTATCCGCCTGCAGGAACATATTCGTCAGGCGCTCCGCCGACTGCTCAGCTGTTCTCATCCAGCTTTCTATACCAGCCATAAAACCGGGAAGCTGCATCTGCTCGTTCAGTATCGACAAGCCGGCCACGGTGGGCGCGAAAGCAATGATCAGGGCTCCGCCGAACAGGAAATGGTAAGCGGGCGCCTTATGGAGTGAAAGCACATGCACCACATTATCCTTGTTTACCCAGGTCGCATAAAGATGCGCCGGAACGATAAACATAAACGTGGCCTGCATGAACTGTACGAATTTGAGCAGGGGAATGGTTGCCGGGTTGGTGCTGTTCACCGTTAAAAGCGACATATCGCTTAATATATCCAGGCCAAATACCGGCCGGATCAACACCAGCGCGAGGATCGTACCCAGGAACATCCCCCCCAGCATCAGGCAGATCAGCATAACCAGCTTCGAGGAAAAAGGATAGGCTTTTAAAACACCCATAAATTCAAATTTTGTACTTTTGTATTCTGATTGCTAAGGTAAAAGAAAATACTACCTCAGGAAACAACGAAAAAGTGTCGGTAAAAATAGGAAATATAGACCTCGGGGAATTCCCTCTGTTGCTTGCGCCCATGGAAGACGTGAGCGATCCTCCCTTCCGTTTTGTGTGTAAGCAAAACGGGGTGGATATGATGTATACAGAATTTATTTCCTCCGAAGGGCTGATCCGCGACGCGGTCAAGAGCCGGAAAAAGCTCGACATTTTTGAATACGAACGCCCCATCGGTATCCAGATTTTTGGAAGCAATATCGAATCGATGCGCGAAGCAACCGAAATTGCCAGCCAGGTAGAGCCCGACCTCATCGATATTAATTATGGCTGCCCGGTGAAGAACGTAGCCTGTAAGGGAGCTGGGGCCAGTCTTCTGCAAGACATCAACAAGATGGTAAAGATGACCGAGGCCGTGGTAAAGTCGACCCATTTACCTGTTACCGTGAAAACCCGCTTAGGTTGGGATGACAACACCAAAAATGTGGTGGAAGTAGCCGAACGCCTGCAGGATGTAGGCATACAGGCCCTGACCATACACGGACGCACGCGTTCGCAGATGTACAAAGGCCAGGCCGACTGGACCCTGATCCGCGAGATCAAGCGTAACCCCCGTACCCGTATCCCGATCTTCGGGAACGGAGATATAGACTCCCCGGAGAAAGCCATGAACTGGATGAAAGAGTACGAGGTCGACGGGATCATGGTGGGCCGCGCCTCTATCGGCTACCCATGGATCTTCCGGGAGATCCGTCATTTTTATGAAACAGGGCAGCTCCTTGCTCCTCCAACCCTGGAGGAACGCGTGGAAACCTGCCGTACGCATTTCCAGAAATCAATCGAATGGAAGGGTGAGAAGCTCGGCATCTTCGAAATGCGCCGTCATTATTCCAACTATTTCAAAGGAATTGATAACAGCCGGGAATACCGCGCGAAACTGGTAACCCTCGATAATCCTTCAGACATCAACAGCATGCTCGATGAGATCAAAGACACCTTGCTGCTGCAGGATGTTTGATTTTATTTTTTCATAAAACAATTCTATCTTCATTTATAATTCAGAAAAGAACATCTGCATGGTTGCTAAAATTACCGAAGGTGTGAAAGTCACGGTAGAGACCAATTACCAGCCCGAGTACTCTAACCCGGCAAACGCACATTACATGTTCGCATACAAGATTACCATTGAGAATCTCAGTGAGTATACCGTACAGCTGATGTCGCGTCACTGGCATATTTTCGACTCGAATGGTACTGTACGTGAAGTGGAAGGCGAAGGTGTGATCGGCATTCAGCCGGTGATCGAGCCGGGACACAGCCACGAATATGTTTCCGGCTGCAACCTCAAAACAGAGATCGGCAAAATGTCCGGGACCTATACCATGAAACGACTCGCAGATGACACCAGCTTCGAAGTGCTGGTGCCCGAGTTCCAGCTGATCTGCCCGATCAAAATGAATTGATCTTTTTAATCACCCATAACATAAAAAAGCCCGGTACATGTATGTGCCGGGCTTTTGCTTTTATTTATGAATAGTGTTAGTCTCTGCGACCCATAAAAATGGCAATGTAATACAGCAGCGTAGCCAGTGATGAAAGTGCTGCCACCACATAGGTCATCGCGGCCCAGTTCAGGGCGCCCTTGGCCATTTCATGCTCGTTGCTGCGTGTAATGCCCTTGGTATCTAGCCAGGCTAAAGCACGCTTGCTTGCATCGAACTCTACCGGCAACGTTACAAAGCTAAACACGGTTGTCAGGGCGAACAGCAGGATACCAATCAGCAACAAGGCCGGGAAGGTATTCAGCAATAAGATCCCGCCTAACAGCACCCACTGCATATAGCGTGAGCTTACGCTGAGCGCAGGCACCATAGCCGAACGGAATTTCAGCCAGCTGTATGCCGTAGCATGCTGTACCGCGTGTCCGCATTCGTGAGCCGCAACCGCAGCGGCAGCCACGCTTCTTCCGTGATATACATCCGGACTCAGGTTTACCGTTTTATCGACAGGGTTATAATGGTCGGTCAGCTGACCTTCCACAGAAATTACTTTTACGTCTGTAATGTGATGATCTGCCAGCATTTTTTCGGCGATCTCTTTCCCCGATAAACCATTCGACAGCATCACCTGCGAATACTCTGTGAAGCGGCTCCGGAATCTCCATCCCACCAGCCAGCTTGCACCCATAACAAGAATTAATAAAATGATCATATGTGATATGTTTTAATGTTGTAAACCCTTATTCAAAATAGATACCAGATATTAATATCTGCCAATATAACAATATCTTTATCCTATGAGTTTGATTTCGTACTGGGAAAGAACGTCTTTTTTACCCGATTATGATTATATCATTATCGGTGCGGGCATTGTCGGCTGTTTTTGCGCCCTTCATCTTAAAGAAAAAGAGCCGCAGGCTAAAATCGCAATCCTCGAACGCGGGTTACTGCCTACCGGCGCCAGCACTAAAAACGCCGGATTCGCTTGTTTCGGCAGCCTTTCCGAGCTAATCGAACAATATGAAAAAAGCTCGGAGGAAGAGATGCTTGCCATCGTGGAGAAACGCTGGAGAGGCCTCGGAAAGCTTCGTCAAACCCTGGGCGATGACATGATCGACCTGCAGATGAACGGGGGTTATGAGCTTTTTTCGGCCGGCGGGCAGGGTCTTTTCGACCGTTGCCTGGAGCGGATGACCTATTTTAACGAGCTTCTGCAGCCCATCGTTCATGGTGACAAGTCGTCAGCCATGCCTGTGTTCTCTGTCTGTAATGAGTCCATACCAGAATTCGGTTTCGGAAAAACTACCCCCCTTATCCGCAATCATTATGAAGCACAGATCGATTCGGGCAGGATGATGCGCGAGCTGATCCGCCAGGTACATGCCAGCGGTGTTTTTATTTTCTTTTCTTCGGATGTTCAGAACATCGCGCATCACCCTGGCGATATCCACGTGGAAACTGCACAGCATCTTTTTCATACCCGTAAGCTCATTGTAACCACCAACGCTTTCGCTAAACAGCTGTATCCCTCGCTGGATGTGGTTCCCGGGCGCGGACAGGTATTGATTACGAAGCCTATCCCGGGCCTGAAGCTTAAGGGTTGTTATCACATGGAAAAGGGCTTCTTTTATTTCCGGAATATTCACGACCGGGTGCTTTTCGGCGGCGGGCGTAATTATGATCTGCAGGGAGAAGAAACCTATGCCTTCGGCGAAACGGAAACGATCATGCAGTACCTCAAACATTACCTCGACGAGGTGATCCTGCCGGGTATACCCTACGAGATCGACATGACCTGGAGCGGCATTATGGGCTTTGGCAATGAGCTCAGCCCGATCGTTAAAGAAATTGCACCAGATACCTTTTGCGCGGTGCGCTGCAACGGCATGGGCGTAGCGATGGGCAGCCTGCTGGGCGAAGAGGTCGCCGGGCTCTCCATGCGTAATTAG
>CALNCF010000032.1 GCA_937875035.1 uncultured Sphingobacteriaceae bacterium
AATCGCTATTGTTTCGTGTAAAGAATCGAAACTGGAAGTGATGCTGAAAGAAGAGATGGAACACCTGCATCTTTACCTGGAGATCGAGAAGGTACGCTTCGGGTACCGGCTGAACAGCAGCATCGAAATTGCTGAGGGCAGCAACGAGCTCACCCTTCCTGTGCTCCTGTTACAACCCGTCGTAGAGAATGCCATTAAGTTCGGACTATACGGCACCACGGGGGAGATCAGCATTACGATCAACGCCTGGGAAGAGGAGCACGACCTGGTCATACAGATCACCAACCCTTTCGACCCGGACATGACCTACCGCAGCAAGGGCACGGGCTTCGGCTTAAGCTCTATCCAGCGCAGGCTCTATCTTTTATACGGCCGGCACGACCTGGTAGAAACAAAGGCCAACGGACAATTATTCAGCACCACTATAAAAATTCCTCAACATGATAAAGGCGATACTCATTGATGACGAACCACTGGCACGCTCCATTATTAAGGAGTATTTATCTGCGCATCCGCACATCAGCGTTTCGGCAGAATGCAATGACGGATTCGAAGGTGTGAAAGCGATCATGCAGCATCAGCCGGACCTGATCTTTTTAGATATACAGATGCCCAGGATCAATGGCTTCGAGATGCTGGAGCTGCTGGAGAAAATGCCCGGCGTGATCTTTACCACCGCCTTCGACGAATACGCCATCAAGGCATTTGAAACCCATGCCATCGATTACCTGCTGAAGCCTTTCAGCCAGGAACGTTTCGACAAAGCCATTGGTAAGTACACGAATCAGGCATCTGTATCCAAAGAAACTGAGAAACAGACGCAGGCCCTCGTCGAATCGGCCGTGCACCAAACCGACCAGCAGCACCGTGTGGTGATCCGCGATCAGAACCAGATCCGCATCATCCCGGTAAACGATATTCATTACATCGAGGCCCAGGGCGACTATGTGAAGATCCAGACAGACGATGCTTCTTATCTCAAGAAAAAAACGATGCAGTATTTTGAGGACACGCTCGATCCGCAGCTTTTTGTGCGGGTACACCGCTCTTACATTATACAGATGGCGCAGATCGTACGGATCGACCCTTACGACAAGGAAAGCTATACGGCTGTGCTGAAGTCGGGAATCCAGATCCCCTTAAGCAGGAACGGCTATACACGTCTTAAAACAACATTGGGAATATAGCTATTGCTCAATAGCGCGCTGCAGGAAATCGATCAGGGGCTTTACGGCTTTCACCGCCTGAACCACCTGGTCTGTAGCCTTCGGCGAGCAAAGCTTCTCATCAGAAAAAGAGGAGGCAGCAATGAAGCTCTTCAGCTTCAGCCATTCGATCTCCGGGTGATCTTTCGGATAATCTTTCGGAGCAGTTTTCAGCTTGTCTTCCTGGCTCAGGTCACCGAATAATTTCTTAAAGCTTTTCTGCTGAAGAATACTCCGGAACTCATCGGCATGGTAATCGATCTCCTGGCGGATCATCTTTAAATGGGGCGCCTGAGGCAGCCAGTAACCGGCGCCGAAAAAAGAGGCTCCGGGCTGGATATGCAGGTAATAGCCGGGACCTTCCACACCCTTTGCATGAGGAGAAAAGGCTATTCCGAAATTACGTTTATAAGGATCTTTATTTTTCGAGAAGCGGACATCCCGGTAAATGCGCATCACACATTTTTCAGGCTTCAGCTCTTTCAGCGCAGGCTCAAAAGCGCTGCTCTTTTTCAGAATCTCGCCGACAAAACCGATCACTTCCAGGCGGGCCTCATCATACCGGGTCTTGTTCAGCGCGAACCAGTCGCGGTCGTTGTGCTTGGCCAGCTCTTTCAGGAATTTAAACGTGCCGGGACTCAACATAAGCGGTTAGTTTAAGTTGGGATTGGATTTATCTGTTATCTCACGGTCTACTTTGGTCTCACTGCTCTTAAAAGAAGGAGCAAAGGTATACAGGAGCATAGTGCGCGCATACCTGAAATTAAAAGGCGAAGCCAGGAGGATCGCGGCAACGATCACACTGATGTATACCCAGGTATCCGGGTTCTTGAAAAGAAGGAATACCAAAATACCCAGCGGCACACTGATGGCGATATTCAACGCATACCCTACATACATGGCTCCCCAGAAAAAACCTACTTCCAGCTCATAGCGAAGTCCGCATACCGGGCAGTATTCATTCATCTTTCGGTAGTTCTTCAGGTCAGTTGATTTATACTGGAAGATATTTCCCTGGCGGCAACGCGGGCATTTGCATTTCAGCAGGGAGGAAAATTTAGAAGGAAGCTGTTTACCGGGAGCACTCATCTTGTTACAAAAAATTAAATGGATAAAACGGGTATCACACCCTTCGGATTTTTCCGGCGATGGTCTAATTCAGGATGATCTTTTCATCCTTT
>CALNCF010000033.1 GCA_937875035.1 uncultured Sphingobacteriaceae bacterium
AAATGGATGCATCGAATGAAATATCGAATATCCACCCGCTCGCGTCGTTCGCCATCGTGGCGTAATTGACCGGACCGATCGGGGTGATGTTCCCGCCATTCTGAATACCGAGGGTCAGCGTACCGAAATCGTATTTGCTGTTGTTGTCGGTCGACATGGGATCATAGTTCCCCTGGTAATTCTCGGGAAGCGAGGCGGTGAGGTTCAGGGAGATCACATTTTTGGTATAATCTACCTGGAAGGTCGCCGCTCCCAGCGACAGCCATTTATTACCATTGAAACTACTACCGGGCGGCACCGGTACATTGCTGGATGATGGTGGCACGAGGTAACGGCCTTGCGGCATGGAGCTCATATCGCCTTCATAGCAGGGCGCGATGGTACCCTGGAGCTGCACATAGCTCGGGTTGATACCCTGTGTTTTGTACAGGTCGATGATGGCATCGAACCAGGCTTGCCCCTGGTACTTATAGGTATTGATGGGCTGTATGCTCCGGAACATGGAGTACTGGCAAACGATGCCAGTGAGCGCACGCCCGTCGGGTGACTGCGCGGGCATGCCTTGCAGGATATCCTGGCCTTTGAGCTGCGACAGGGGTACCATACACTGGAAGGTTCCGGCAGCGCCATTCGGTCCGCGGAGGTTTATATTCCGCTGAAAATTGATCCAGCGTGTAGAGGCTTTTGTAGGCTGCCCGGAAAACAGGAACTCGTCGCCGGAAAGCAGGGAAAGGAAATCGGTAAAGACCTGTGAGCCGCTGGGATCTTCGGGGTTAATGTCGATCAGCATACCAGTGCTGCGGCCGGTATCGTCGGGACGGTTATTGAATGACAGGGTCGCGTTCTTCAACTGGGTCATCAGGGTAGCGGGAACACTGTTATCCGGGTCGTTTACACCCGTTACATTCACATCGATCATGGTCATGCCCATGCTGCCATAGAAGTTCCATGCGGCGGGAATGAGCGGTACGGTGGCATCACCGTCTTCCTGTGCGGCATCGAGTGCAGGCCCTTCGGCACGGGAGCTCATGGCCAGCTTCATCGACTGCGCAGCCGAGGAGGGGTCCACAAAGTTGTTCTGCTCCTGCACCCATTTGATCCAATCGCTGTCGCTCATGCCATAGGTAAGCGGCTGCACATTCACCGAGTCGGCCAATCGTACAGGCTGCCCGGCGTAAGGACTTCCGGGAGGAAACAGATCGCTCGAATAATCATCGTTATTCGCCGTACCCACGTTCACCATCATCAATCCTTTGAAATTAATTCTTGGGAAATTAAAAATGCTCATAATACATTCGTTTAAGGGTTAACTGAACTATATAGAATCTGTATTAAAATGCTTCCGCAAAGGCCACATAAAAGCCACTGGTCTGGTGCCCCACTGCATAATCAAAGCGCATGTTCACCTGCCCTTTCTTGTCTACACGCACACGCAAGCCACCGCCCGTGGTGTATTTGAAGACATCCGTCCGGTAGGGCTCATTCCAGCTGAACACCTCTCCTGCTCCGCCGAAGAGCACAAAGCCCAGCCCCCATTTCACCGGCACCCGCCATTCGGCTTGCAGAGCCAGCTGGTTCTGGTCGCGGTAACGCCCCTGGTAATAGCCCCTCATCTCGCGGTCGCTACCCATCAAGGCCATCATGCGGAAAGGCGGTGTGCCGCTTTGCAGCATGGCGTATGCCTGGAAAGCCCAGATGGTCTTCTTCCATTTCAGGTAGGTACGGGTATCGGCTTCGAGGCGGCTGAAGGAGTAGCTGCTGCCCCACCCTTTACTGAAGTGCAGCGTGCTGAGGGATACGAACATACCCTGCTGTGGATTCAAGGCATTCTGACGGGTATCATAGAGGAAAGCGGGGCCTACACCGAGAGAAAAAGCGCCGTCAGCGCCTGACAGGCCTGCAGAATCCAGGAGACCGCCTTGCTTTACTTCCATACCGAACATATCCTGCATTCGGAAACGCAGGCCGAGAAAGCTGTTCGGTGTAAGGGCTTTCAGGGAGCGAATGTCCAACTCGATCCGCTTCGCGCTGTAGCGTTCCTCCAGGCTGTCGGGCGTATGGGCTCCTATACCCCAGAAGAGCTCAGGGAATTTGCGGTAGCCAAGCAGGCCTTCGTGGTACCACCGGCCTTCTCTTGAAAAAGCGTTCCACTGGATCTCGGCGATCAGCTGCCTGTTCTGGGTATAATTGATCTCTGCCTTAGCGCTTGAAACACGGGAGAGGGAATCTTTCTGTAGGAAACGCAGATCGAAAAGAGCGACCGCACCTGCATACCATCGGGTTTCGGGACTGTAACCCAGGGCTGGTACGGGAAAGATCCCTACCGCACGTGGCTTTTTAACCGTGCTGTCTTCCACTCCTGCACGGACAGACCATGCCGAGAACATCAGCAGGCATAAAAAGACGAAAGACCGGGTTTCCTTTTTCATCTTATGCCTGTGTTGCCTGAGAGGTATTTTCCATTACATTTTTACGGAAGAGGTTCCCCAGCAGCCAGCCGGCAGCCGAGATCCCGATCACGACCAGGAAGGAAATAATACCCCCGTCCGTATCGAGCGCGAGAGCTCCCGTAACCGCGTAAATAACCGATGAGGGCAGAAGCCCTATGAGCGAATACATAAGCATCTGCCTGGGCGATACACCCGACATACCCGCTACCACGCTCGTGGCCTCGGCAATAAGGGGGACCGGACGGCTCATTGCGATGACCGGTAAGCCCCAGCGGCTGAAGAATCGTTGTGAATAAGCTATATCAGATGGGGAGATGAAACGCAACAGGTATTTTCGCCCGCTCTTACCCGTATAGTAACCGGTGAAGGCCGCACCAAGGCCACCGGTTACCGACAGCAGGCTTCCCCATACGGGGCCGAAGAGCATGCCATGGTAGATCATGACCAGGCTGGAGGGTACCGGGAGGAAGAAATCGACCATGAGAAGCAGTACGCCTGTCATAGCCGCCCAGAAGCCACCCTGCGACTTCATGAATTGCCCGGCACTACCGAAGTCTAAGCCAAGGGCCGGACTGATTAAAAAGAATACAAGAAAGAAGGTGATCAGCGTAAGGCTGAAGATCAGGATTCGTTTCATAAGTGGGTGGCTTATATTGTAAATATATCGAATTAAACAGTTTAAACAAATTTTATTTCCGATAAAAACGAATTAAACAAAATTATAGATCAATACAAACCATCGGGCTGCAAGCGAAAGGAAGGAAGAAAAGACAAAAAAAGAGAGTGTGAACGAAGCGCTGGTAAAAGCCGGGATCAGCTGATACGCTTCCCGTAGGAAGGCTTATCACCAAATAAGGGATGGGGTCCCCGGCATACCGAATAAGATCTTCTGAAGCAGGAATTTTACCCGAGAGCAGGCAAGTAAATACGGAACTCGGCTCCCTTACCCAGCTCGCTTTTCGCATTGATCAGTCCCTGGTGGTTTTCCACAATGCGGCGGCATAGGGCCAGGCCCAGGCCGGTACCACCGAACTGGCTGCGGTCGTTCAGCCTTTTGAAGATCTGGAAGATCTGGTCGGCATATTGCTCTTCGAAGCCTATCCCATTGTCCTTCAGTAGAAATTCATAATACAGCTTACCGGCATGGAGCTCGGGGTGCATCTCTGTTTCCTGGCGGGTAAGCAGCTTGTAGGAGATCCGGATCAGCGGCTTTTCCCTGTTGAACTTGATGGAATTGTTGATGAGGTTGAAAAAGAGCTGGTGAAGCTGGATGGGGATACCTTTGACGAGGGGCATCTGCGGTGGATAAACGATCGTAGCCTGGCGCTCGGTGATCAGCAGCTCCAGGTCGTCTTCCACATTTTTCAATACCTGCTCCAGGTTGATCTCAACGTGCTGCTCGGTTTTGGAGGTGCGGGAATAATTCAGGATGTCGTTGATCAGGATAGACATTCTTTTAGCCGATGAGGCGATCTTTCCCAGGGATGTTTTCAATGCCTCACGGTCGTCGAGCCTGCCTTCGAGCATGGAGGAGAACGTAAGAATCTTACGAAGCGGCTCCTGCAGATCGTGGGAAGCGATGTATGCGTATTGCTCCAGCTCCTTGTTCTTTAAGGCCAGCTCGGTATTGTACGACTTGATGCGGTTCTCCGCTTCCTTGCGTTCGGTAAGATCGCGGGTTACCTTGGAGAAGCCGATCACGTTATGCTCAGCGTCGTGCAGGGAGGTGATGACAGTGCTGCCCCAGAACGGCGTGCCATCCTTGCGGATCCTCCAGCCTTCGTGAATGGCCCTTCCCTTCTCTACGGCTTCGGCTATTAGCTTCTCAGGAAGCCTGCTATCCCGGTCTTCAGCAAAATAGAAGGTCCGGAAATTTTTCCCGATGATCTCATGATCTTTGTATCCTTTAATATTTTCAGCGCCCCTGTTCCAGTTCAGGATGGTGCCATTGGGGTCTAACAGCAGGATCGCGTAGTCCTGCACTTCTTCTACCATCTTATAGTAACG
>CALNCF010000034.1 GCA_937875035.1 uncultured Sphingobacteriaceae bacterium
GCCCATTTTTATGCCCTTTTCTTACGGGCTGCGTCATCAGGCTGGCTGATTTCGTTAAGCAAGCGAGTGGAAAGAAGAATACCGGTATGGATCGTTACAATAACGTGGTAAAAGCCCTTATGGATGCGGGTGTAAGCGAACCGAGAATTATCGGTACCACTAACAAGAAGTTCCAGGTGATCAGCACTAAAGCGAACAGCGAAGAAGAAAAAGCAGCGAACAGAAAAGTAACATTCACGATCGTAAAGAAATAAGCTCAATGAAAAAGACATTTAAAACTATAGCCTTGATGATGGGCGTGCTGTTTGCAACGACAGCATTCGCGCAAAAGTCAAAATCAAACGTAGAAGAGATCATGGTAGACGGGTTTAAGGTAATTTATAAGCCAACTGTAAACCAGATCGTAAGCGCGCGTTTCTTCATTAAAGGAGGAACGAATAACTATACCAAAGCGCAGGAGGGGATCGAGAACCTGGCCATTGCACTGGCAACCGACGGAGGAACCACGAAGTTCCCGAAGGAAGAGTATCACCGCCAGCTCGAACGCATGGGCAGTGAGATCGATGGCGGCTCATCATTCGACTTCGCCACTATTTCTTTAAGCTGTATCCAGAAGAATTTCAACAATTCATGGAACCTGTTCGAAGATGCGATCATCGCACCGGCTATGACGGAAGAAGAGTTTGCCAAGAAAAAAGAAGAGATGATCTCGAATGTACAGCAGGCAGAGTCGGACCCGGATGCTTACCTGGGAGAGATGGCCATGAACGATGCGTTTGCCAACCTCAACTACGATAAGCGTACCGGCGGTTCGGAAGCCAGCCTGGAGAAAATGACCCTGGCCGACGTAAAGGCCCACTACAAAAAGGTACTGAACAAAAGCCAGTGCTTTATTGTGGTGGTGGGTAAGGTAGACAAGAACGACCTGATCGAAAAGGTGAGAAAGATGATCAAATCGCTTCCGGAAGGGAACTATGTGGCGCCAAAGCCAACGACGCTGAACATTACACAATCCACCCTGAACCCGGAAGAGCGTAAGATCGCTACTAACTATATCCGCGGCATTATGAATGCACCGGTATACGGCACACCAGAATCGTATGCGATGCAGATCGCGTTCGCTATCTTAAGCGACCGCATGTTCGATGAGATCCGTACGAAAAGAAGCTTATCCTATGCGCCAGCCGCATTCTATTCAACAAACCTGAACCCATTCACCAATATTTATGTGAGCACGACCGATCCTAAGCAGGCTGTGCAGGTGATGATCGACGAGCTGAAAAAGGTAAAGAAAGAGGGATTCACGGAAGAAGAGATCCGTAACCAGAAGACATCGTACGTAACCTCATATTATATGGGAATGGAAACGAACGCAGCACAAACCCAAAGCCTTGGCTCGCAGGAAGTAAAAGGCAGCTGGAAGAACATGGTGAACTTTATCGACAATATCAATAAAACGAACCCGAAACTGGTGAACGAAACCTTTAACAAATATGTGACCGCGATCCGCTGGTCGTATTTAGGTGCCCAGAGTGGGCCAGGCAGCTCAAAGATATTATCCAGGATCAGATCGATACCAAGATCTTTCTTCAGAAACTATAATTGTTCCATGTGTTCGATTTGCAAAAGGCTCCCGGAAACGGGGGCCTTTTTTGTTGGCGATCTCTATGGACCGCTATTATTAAGCATGGGGAGTGGCCGGGCAGTGTGCAGGAGATGGAATTTAATGGCTTGATGGGTATTGTTATATTTTGTTTATAACTTCGAAAATTCTATTGAACATAATATTAATTATAGGACAAAACTGCAGTTTATCATTTGATAATCAATTCAATGTGTTTTAGCAGTTCTGAAACCGCAAAAACCGTTTACGAATATCTGACCAGTACCGATTTTAAACTGCTCCGGTGAGTTATTAACCAAAATTAGTTCTGCGCCTTTACAATATCGTTAAGCCAGTTATTTGAAATTGCGTGTCTTCTAAATGCTAAAAATTCTACTTTATCATTTTTTGAATCAATAATAAAATTCCGAAT
>CALNCF010000035.1 GCA_937875035.1 uncultured Sphingobacteriaceae bacterium
GCACCATGGGTAAGGAGCTGCAGAAATCGCTTAAAAAGATCGGTTTCGAATTCCTGTTAAGTCATAAGGTAAAAGAAGTGAAAGCTTCGGCAAAAGAAGTGATGATCAAGGCGGATAATGCCAAGGGTGAAGAGGTGGTAGTGAAGGGTGATTATTGCCTGGTTGCTGTAGGTCGCGTAGCCTATACCGATGCGCTCGGCCTGGAGAATATTGGCCTGACCGTAGAAGAGCGTGGCCGTAAGATCACGGTGGATGAGCATATGGAAACTTCGGTGAAGGGTGTGTATGCGATCGGCGACGTGGTGCGTGGCGCCATGCTTGCGCACAAGGCGGAAGAAGAAGGAGTATTTGTAGCCGAGCTGATCGCGGGTCAGAAGCCGCACATCAATTACAACCTGATCCCGGGTGTGGTGTATACCTGGCCAGAAGTGGCAGCGGTAGGAAAGACCGAAGAAGAATTAAAATCAGAAGGAAAAAAATATAAGACGGGTAACTTCCCGTTCCTGGCGAGCGGTCGTGCGCGCGCGAGCATGGATACCGATGGACTGGTGAAAGTATTGGCTGATGCGGATACGGACGAGATCCTCGGTGTGCACATGATCGGTCCGCGTGTAGCCGACATGATCGCGGAAGCCGTAGTAGCGATGGAGTTCAGGGCAAGCGCGGAAGATATCGGGAGAATGAGCCACGCGCATCCTACCTATACCGAAGTGTTTAAAGAAGCCTGCCTGGCCGCTACAGCTAACCGCGCGCTTCATATCTGAGACATACAGGTTATCGCAAAATAACAAAAGGGAGCATATGCTCCCTTTTTGCTTGAAAACCAACCATATTACTCAACCTCTCTCGTTGAGCAATGTCTTTATATATGTACCGCTTCCTTCACATCCTTTACAACCTGGTGGTTAAAAGGAATCTCTTCCTGGTACGGTTCTGTCATTAATGCGTTGATATCAACTGCTTTCTTATTCGCTCCGAATTTATCGAGCAAGCGGTCGAAGATCTGGTAGATCACCGGAACGATGATCAGGGTCAGGAACAGCGAGCTTAACAGGCCGCCGATGATCACCCACGCTAATCCGTTCTTCCATTCTGCACCCGCGCCCTGCGCTAATGCGATCGGAAGCATACCGATCACCATCGCGATAGTCGTCATCAGGATCGGGCGTAAACGGGCATTGTTCGCAAGGATCAATGCTTCGTACGTGCTCTTGCCTTCTGCTTTCATCTGGTTGGTAAAGTCGACCAGGATGATCGCGTTCTTCGCCACCAGTCCGATCAGCATAATTAACCCGAGAATGGTAAAGATGTTTAATGAATTATTTGTTAAAGCAAGCGCCAGGAATGCCCCGATAATAGACAGCGGTATGGAGAACATCACCACGAACGGGTAAATGTAGTTGTCGTACAAGGCTACCATGATCAGGTACACCAGCAGGATCGAGATCAGTAGGGCAACACCCAATGTGCCGAATCCTTCCGACTGGTTTTCCATATCTCCGCCGAACACGTAATTCACACCTGTTGGTCTTGGCAGCTTTTCTAATTGCGACTGCCAGTCGGCAACGATCGTTCCCGA
>CALNCF010000036.1 GCA_937875035.1 uncultured Sphingobacteriaceae bacterium
CAGGGTTATGAATCCTGCGCTCTAACCATCTGAGCTACCCCGCCGTCTTTTTATTTTTCCAGGCTAATCGTATATCGCCTGCTTATTTTTTTTCAGATGAAAACCGGAAATGATCTGCTGATCCTGCTCCCTGGTGTTCCATATTATCCTTACAGCTTCAGATCAGATTTTTGTGGCTGTATTTCGCCCTTTCAGCACCATACTTCAAGGCTTTGCAGCGTCTGGAGTATTTCCCTAAAAGGTTTGCAAATATAGAAGATTTTGTTTTTCTTTAAAAAAATATGTTGGTTTTTATTTTTTTGATCAACTGCTAAAAAAACGGGAAATGAGTAGAACGAAAAAAGGGCCTGAGCTCAAAAGCAAAATCAGATTAGAATACGAGTTAAAATCATCCCCTAAGATATTATTCAGCTACCTGAGCTCACCAAACGGATTGGCTCAGTGGTTTGCCAATGATGTGGTGTATAAAGATGGTACTTATCATTTTATCTGGGACGATGAAACCCAGAGAGCCAAAATGGTGATCAATAAAGATAACCGGATCGTTCGTTTCAAATGGGATGATGAAGATCCGAATTCCTACTTAGAGTTCGAGATCCTTCAGGATGAGCTGACCAACGATGTGGCGCTGGCCGTAACTGATTTTGCCATCGAAAGTGATAAAGAGGATAAGATCCTGATCTGGAATAACCAGGTCGAAGACCTGATCCATGTTTTGGGAGCTTAATTCTGCATGTTCGTTTCTCCGATAAAAAAAGTACACCAGCTTGTTATCAAGTCGTTCATCGGGCCCTTTATATTGACCTTTTTTATTGCATTATTTATTCTCTTAATGCAGTTCTTGTTCAAATATATCGACGACCTGGTGGGAAAGGGACTGGAATGGTATGTGGTTGCCGAGCTGATATTCTACGCGTCCTCTACATTCGTTCCGATGGCGCTGCCCCTGGCGATCCTGCTCTCCTCGATCATGACTTTCGGTAACCTCGGCGAAAGCTATGAGCTTGTTGCCCTCAAGTCTTCCGGCATGTCACTCCGCCGTATCATGATGCCGCTTATATTCTTTGTGTTCGTGGTATCGGTATCAGCCTTCTTCTTCTCTAATTACATCATGCCGCTTGCGAATTTAAAGATGGGCGCCCTGATGTGGGATGTGCGAAACCAGAAGCCCTCGCTGGCTTTAAAAGAAGGTATCTTTTACAATGGTATTGAAGGTTACAGCATTCGTGTAGGTAAGAAAGATAAAGACGGGCAGGGTCTGAAAGACATCATGATCTATAATCATACTGCCGGGAACGGGAATATGAATGTGCTTATGGCAGACAGC
>CALNCF010000037.1 GCA_937875035.1 uncultured Sphingobacteriaceae bacterium
GGCAGGTGTGTGACCGGTGCTCTGCATAGGATCAATTTTGAAGTAAAGTTAACGGCATGCCACAGGCAGGGCTATGATATTCATCAGCCCCCGACATGATATTTATCATGTTAATAGAAGATGTTCGCGGTCTTGAGTAAGGCTTTGTGGTTGAGGATCTTGATGCGTTTCCCGTTCAGGGCGATCATCTGGTCGTGGTTGAACTCCGAAAGCAGGCGGATCACCGTTTCGGTAGCGGTACCCACGATATTGGCGATCTCCTCCCGGGTGAGGATTACATTCAGGGTTTCTTCATCGCTTTCGTAGCCATAGGTTTCCTTGAGGAAGAGCAGGGCTTCGGCCAGGCGCTCGCGTACGGGCTTCTGCGCGATATCGGTCAGGTTTTTCTGGGTAGACTTGAGGCTGCTCGAAAGCAGCTTCATGATCTGCAGCGACAGGTTGCCATTCGATTCGACTACCTGGAAGAAGAAAGACTTCGGAACGAAGCATATCTTCGAATCCTCGATGGCGGTAGCCGTCAGGGAATAAGGCTCGCCACTCAGCACGGCGTTATAGCCGATAATGTCGCCCTCTTTCACCAGTTGCACGATATGGTCTTTGCCCTCGTCGCCGGTTTTGCTGAGCTTGATCTTTCCGTCGTTGATGCAGTACAACCCTTGCGCACGGCTTCCTTCCTGGAAGATCACCTGTCCCTTTTTAACATGAATACATCCCTTATGCTCATCCAGCTCATCCAGCTCCTGGCCATTCAGGTCACAGAACACAGATCTGAATCTTGCATGGCAGCTTTGGCAATGAGGTTGTTCGGTATTTTTTGTAAGACGGGCCATATGCGATGGTTAAAATTCTTAATTTAGTAGGGTTAATAACGAAGCAACTGGTTGAGCAAAGGTAACCCCTTCTGCCATCATTATCAAATCTTAAGTCATTATGGATCGTGTACCTGGAAACAAGCAATTCCTGCAAAAATTTATTTTCAGTCTCTTATTCCTGCTTTCCGCAGCCCTTACGGTGAAAGCGGAGCCTCAGTCCCGGAAAGTCTTCATGTTCGCTATCCAGGACCAGATCGGCCCGGCCGCATGGCGTACGGTAAAGACGGCGATCCGGGAAGCCGAAGCCGCGCAATCAGACATCCTTTTACTCCATCTCAATACTTATGGCGGACAGGTCGATATGGCCGATTCCATCCGCACAGCCCTGCTCAGCAGCAAGATGAAGACCGTGGTCTTTATCGATCATAATGCGGCATCGGCAGGGGCCCTGATCGCGATCGCCTGCGACCGCATTTACATGCAGCAGGGGGGAAGCATCGGCGCGGCCAGCGTGGTGAACCAGACAGGCGAGGTGATGCCCGAAAAATACCAGTCGTACATGCGTTCCCTGATGCGGGCGACCGCTGAAGTGAAGGGACGCAACGCGTCTATTGCCGAAGGCTTTGTAGACCCGGAGCTGGAGATCGATTCCATCAAGCCCAAAGGCAAGGTACTGACCTTTACCACCCGCGAAGCCATACGCTATGGCTTTTGCGATGGGCAGGCCGTTAACGTCGCGGAAGTGCTGAAAGCAGAGGCTCCCGATGGCTACACCCTGACCGAAAAGCAGCTCACACTCTTGGATAAGCTGATTGGCTTCCTCATCAACCCGGCTGTCAGCGGGGTGCTGATCCTGCTCATCATCGGTGGGATCTATTTCGAGCTCCAGTCGCCCGGCATCGGCTTTGCCCTGCTGGTGGCTGTGGTGGCGGCCGTGCTGTACTTCGCGCCGCTGTACCTGGAAGGACTGGCGGAGAACTGGGAGATCATCCTTTTCGTGGTCGGTGTGTTGCTCATTATCCTGGAGCTCTTCGTGATCCCCGGCTTCGGGGTGATCGGTATTGCCGGGATCATCTGCATGGTCTGCGGACTGGCATTCAGCATGGTGATGAACGACTATTTTAATTTTACCTTATCCGGAACAAACGCAGTGATGAATTCATTTTTAGTAGTGATCCTCGCCCTTATCGGGGCCATTGTAGTATCGGTGATGCTGGGCAGGAACCTGTTAAAAAGCAGGCTCTTCCAGCGCATGGTGCTGCAGGACGAACAATTATCTTCCGACGGTTATACAATCGCGCAGCCGGTGAGCTCGCTGAAAGGCGAACACGGACTGGCGATCACCGACCTGCGCCCTTCGGGCAAGATCGAGATCAACGGCATCCGTTATGATGCCCTGTCGGAAGACGGCTTTATTTCCAAAGGCGATGAAGTGATGGTCACACGGCACGAAACCATGAGCATCTTTGTTATGCGCAGGCTGGTTCCCTAATCGTATACTACCTGGATCTTCTTTTCCCTGAGCCGGTGAATGATCTTCCCTGTTTCGGAGATGCGCGCGGGCGCGAAGAGCAGGGCGTTTTCGCGGATGAGCAGCAGCTCCAGCGAAGGCATGCTTTCCAGCTCCGCGGGCAGGTAAGAAAGCTCGTTGGCCGAAATGTCGATCTCTACCAGGTTCTTTAGTCCCAGTAACTCGCCGGGGAAAGCAATGAACAGGTTTTTCTGGATGTCGATCCGTTCCAGCTCCTGCAATTCGTTCATGCACATGGGCAGGCTGCTGAGCCGGTTCTGCTGTAGGTAAAGATGCCGTAATTGACGCAGGCTGCATACTTCATCGGGGATCACCCGGATGAGGTTAAAAGAAAGATACACCCGTTCCAGCTCTTTTAATGCTACGATCTCCGCGGGGATCTCTGCTACCCGGTTATAATAAAAATCGATCTCTTTTAACTGTTTCAGCCGGAAAACGACCGCCGGGATATCAGAGAAACGGTTGTTATAAAAGATAAGGGTTCGCAGCGATTGGTTCTGCTGCAGGCGATCCGGCAGGGCGCTTAGTTCATTGTTCGCGAAGTTTAGTACCTCGATCTTCTCTAAAGCGCAGAGCGCTTCCGGGAATACCCGGAAACGGTTTCCCGCGAGCGAAAGGATCTCCAGGCTGTCCAGCCTGCGGATGCCGGGACTGATCGTATGAAGCTCATTTCTGTTCAGGTTGAGGTGCCGCAGCTTTTTCAGCCGGAACACCTGCTTCGGGACTTTTGTAAAGCAATTACCCGAAATGTCGATCTCTTCGAGGTTCTTAAAGCGCTTGATCTTTCGCGGAAGCTTGTACAATTGCCGGTTGCTC
>CALNCF010000038.1 GCA_937875035.1 uncultured Sphingobacteriaceae bacterium
ATTATCGAACGCCATCACCTGCCCATCAGGATCCATAGCTGGGATACGGAGATCATCCACACGGGCTCGCTGCTGCTCGACCTGACGGAAACGGAGCAGGCGTATTCCTCCTCCGGTCATGAGGTTTTGCAGGGACGTTTGTTCTGGATCCGCGGCCATCGTTCCGCAGCGGATCCATCGCTGCCTTTGATGCGCTGGAACGCGACCCATCACATTGTTGAGTATCATCCTTTCAGCAACTGGACGGATGCGGAGCTGGCGGCCTATATTCGTCGTCATCCGCTGCCGCCCATGCCATCGCTCAGCAGGATGCCGCATAAGAATTAGGGCATCTTTGGGTAAAGACTATAATTTATTATTGAATGAGGGGGAAGGTCCGGGTATTATGTCCGGGCCTTTTTTATGTTCTTTCAGAAGGTGTCTTCGATCAGTTCCTTGTTGCAGGCTGCCCCGGCCATTGTACCTGCCGCAATAGCCACAGAGACCGGGTACGGTGCTGCGCTGTAAGGCATCAGCCGTGATCAGCCCCTGTTCATTCAGCGCGCAGCCCAATTGCTCTGCCAGGTTGTTGTGCTGTTTGGATACAGGCCTGGCGAAGAGGGCGCTGAACGGAGCTTTGCTGCCGTTGCTGAATACGATGTGTTTCAGATAGCCTTCTTCGTGCTCAAGCGCGGTGACCGGATGCTCGATGATCTGTACCCCGTGCTTATGCAGCGCATTTCTCTGTTCTGCTGTCAGGGTGGCCGGGCCATTGGTCAGCAGGCTGAGTCGGGTGCTCCAGTTGCTGAGCAGGCGGCTGTACTCATAACCCGCATCGCCGTTGCCTAATATGGCGAGCGATTCCTGCCTTACTTCGTAGCCGTGACAATAAGGGCAGTGCAGTACCGAGATGCCCCAGCATGCCGCGAAGCCCGGGATATCCGGTAAGACATCGTTTACCCCTGTTGCCAGGATCAGCTTTCGCGCAGCGAATGTATCACCCGCTTCGGTGCGTACCCGGAACAGTCCATCTTTCTTTTCAGCTCTGGTGGCATAGCCTTGCTGTAATTGTACGGTATCATAATTCAGCACTTGTTCGCGCGCGATACGGGCGATCTCTGCCGGGCTGCTGCCGTCCTGTGTCAGGAAGTTGTGCGAATGCGGAGTCTGGCGGTTGCAGGGTTTCCCGGCATCAATAATCAGGACCTGCCGGAGGGAGCGTCCCAGCGCCATGGCTGCAGACAGGCCGGCATAGCTTCCGCCGGTAATGATCACATCGTATATTTTTTCCTGGTTCATCGTGAGGGTATTGCGCAGGTCTTTTCCTGCGGATATTCTGAATTCTTTTGACAAAGCTATATTTATTTTTTATTATTGCAATATAGTTGCATTAATAAAATGAAGAGAAGAAACACACCCGCCCGCCAGGCGATCCTCGACTCGTGGCCGCAGGGCGTTGAGCCAGGATGCTATTGAAGAGCGTATGAAAGGGGAAGCGGACCGGGTAACGATCTACCGTTTGCTGAACCGTTTCTGCGAAGACGGACTGGCGCACCGCATGATGTCGGATGAGGGAAAATATTACTTCGCCCTATGCCGGGGCTGCGAGGCCGAACACCATGCGCACAATCATTTTCATTTCCGCTGCCTGAACTGCGACCAGGTGGAATGCCTGCAGGAAGAGATCGAAGTGAAGCTTCCGCGGGGCTATACGTTCGGCCATGCCAATGGCTGGATCTCGGGTCGCTGCAAGGCCTGTAAATAAGCGTACGATCCTGTTGTATACAGCTTGTCCGGGAGAGGCCGGAGCCGCTTCCCGGTTAAGCCTCCTCATCCGACGGTTCAATGTAAAATATCCACGTCTCGTTCCCTATTTGTCGTTGCTTCGGCAGGAGATGAACAGTTTTGTATGCGGAAACAGGCGGAAGGCTGCCGGTCTTTCCTGCCGTGTACAAACAACTCCCTATGAAAAACAACAGGTATACACTCATTACAGGCGCCAGCTCGGGGCTTGGAAAGGAGTTCGCCCTGCAATGCGCAGCGCGGGGCATGAACCTTATTCTCATCGCCCTGCCGGGCAGCAATGCCGCTTCGGTAGCGAACAACCTCATCTTCGAATACGGCATTGATGTGCGGGTGTTTGAATTCGACATGACCGACAGCCTGATGCTGCTGAGCAAGCTGCATTACATCCGGGCAAATTTCGAAGTGGACTTTCTCATCAACAATGCCGGTATTGGTGGGACGGCAGCCATTACAGAGAGCTCGCTCGAAGCTATCGACCGCATATTGCAGCTGAACATCCGCAGCATGGTGCTTATTACCCAGACCCTGCTTCCGCTTTTACTCAAACAGGAGAAAAGTTATATCCTGAATATCTCCAGCATGGCAGCCTTTACACCCATCGCCTACAAGACCGTGTACCCTGCTTCCAAGGCTTTTATTTCCTCGTTCTCCCTGGGTCTGCGCGAAGAGCTGCACGACACGCCACTGTCGGTGAGTGTGGTGTATCCCGGACCCATGATGACGAACGCGGGCATCTCGACACGGATCATCGGGCAGGGCAGGAAGGGACGCATGGGCTTGCTGCCGACTTCGGAGATTGTACGCGTGGCGTTGAAGCAATGCCTGGCAGGGAAAGCCCTGATCATACCGGGCTTGTGGAACCAGGTCAATCACCGCCTGATGGGCATCATCCCTTTGGGAATAAAACTCAGGATCATATCAAAAGCGGTTAAAAAAGAGATCGCTGTTAAATAAGGAACAAACATGAACAAGGTATTAATAACAGGGGCGAACGGGTTCCTGGGATCGAACGCCGCCCGGGAATTATTCAGGAGGGGATACGAAGTCAAGCTGATGATGCGGCCTTCGGCCGATGCCCGCATTACGGCCGACCTGCCCTGCGAGGTCTTTCACGGCGACATCTGCCAGGCGGAGGATGTGCTCCGCGCGGTGGAGGGCTGCGATTACGTGGTACACACCGCGTCCATCACCCGGCAATGGGCGGTGAGCTTTAAGGAGTACGAGCAGGTGAACGTGAAGGGAACGGTCAACGTGGTGAACGCCTGCCAGGCGCATGGCGTAAAGAAGCTGATCCATATCGGCACGGCCAATACCATGGGACCGGGCAGCAAGAGCCGGCCGGCCAGTGAGCTGAGCGCCTTTACGCTTTTCCATGCCCGTTCGGGTTATATCAACAGTAAATACATCGCGCAGCAGTATGTGCTGGAGCAGGTGGAACGCAACGGACTCCCGGCGGTGATCATCTGTCCTACCTTTATGATCGGGCAGCACGATGTGAAGCCGAGCTCGGGGCAGCTTATCCTGCATGGCATCAATAAGCGGGTGGTATTCTATCCGCCGGG
>CALNCF010000039.1 GCA_937875035.1 uncultured Sphingobacteriaceae bacterium
TTCCGATGTATCAGGATATGAGCTGCTGGAAAAGATCCGCGGAGAAGAACGCTCGGCAAACACACCGGTAGTGATCTACACCGGCCAGGAGCTGTCCCGGGAAGAAGAAGCGCAATTGAAAAAGCTTTCGAGCGCCATCATCCTGAAAACAAACCGTTCGTATGAGCGGCTGCTGGATGAGACCTCGATCTTCCTGCATAAGATCACAGAGCCGCAACATCCTACCACGCTCAACCGTAAACCGGTTTACCTGGAAGAAGTGCTAAAGCATAAGAAGGTTTTGCTGGTAGACGATGACATGCGGAACATCTTTGCGCTGACCACGGTTTTAGAGGAGCAGCAGATGGAAGTAGTAACGGCGCACGACGGGCGCGAAGCATTGAATAAGCTAACAGAGCATAACGATACGGAGATCGTGCTGATGGATATTATGATGCCGGAGATGGATGGCTATGAAGCGATGCGCGAGATCCGTAAGATGCCCGGGCATAAGAACCTGCCGATACTGGCGCTGACGGCCAAGGCCATGCAGGGCGACCGGGAGAAATGCCTGGAAGCCGGGGCTTCGGATTATATCTCGAAGCCGGTCGACATCGAGCAACTCTTTTCGCTGATGCGTGTCTGGTTATATAAATAGCACATGAGCCGGGAGCACAAGGAAATAAGCCAGGAAGACCTGTCAGCCGTACTGGAGCTGGTACAGAAGCGGTATGGCTTCGATTTTACGCAGTATGCCAGGAGTTCGATGAAACGCCGCATGCAGCGCATTATGGAGAATTTCGGGCTGCCCTCTGTCTTCGAGCTGAAGCATAAGCTGTTGAATGATGAGCTGTTCTTCGAGGTCTTTGTAGAGGAGATCACGGTGAATGTCACCGAGATGTTCCGCGACCCGTTCTTTTATAAGGAGCTGAGGGAAAAGGTTATTCCACAGCTGGAGTCCTACCCTTCCGTCAAGATCTGGCATGCAGGCTGCTCAAGCGGCGAAGAGGTTTATTCGCTGGCGATCATGCTGCATGAGTGCGGACTGCTGGAACGCAGCAGGATCTATGCGACAGATATCAACTCGCAGGTGCTGAACCGCGCCCGCGCCGGGATCTTCGACCTGCGCCATATGAAGGATTATACCCTGAACTATATCGCGGCCGGCGGAACCGGTAACTTTTCCGACTATTATACGGCGAAGTACGACCAGGCGATCTTTAAAAAGGAGCTGAAGGAACCTATGATCTTTTCCATTCATAACCTGGTAGCCGATAAAAGCTTTAACGAGTTCAACCTGATCCTCTGCCGGAACGTGCTCATTTATTTTAATGAGCACCTGCAGAACCAGGTGATCTCCCTGTTCTCCGAAAGCCTCTGCCCCTTCGGGTACCTGGCCCTGGGAAGCAAGGAATCCCTTTTATTTTACCACGACCGCGACCGTTATGAAACGATCAGCAGGATGAGCAAGCTGTTTAAACTGGTACGATGAAGAAACGATATAAAGCAGTGATCATCGGGGGCTCTGCCGGTGGGATCGACGGGGTGATGCGTATCCTGCGCGATCTGAGTCCCGGTATCCCGATACCCATCTTCATTGTATTGCACCGTTTGAAGAATGTGTACAGTCACCTCGACCAAATCCTGGGCGATGGCACGGGCTATACCCATGTAAAGGACGCGGATGAAAAAGAATCCATACAGCCTTATTATGCGTACCTGGCCCCGGTGAACTATCACCTGCTGTTCGAAGAGGATCATACCTTTTCGCTGGATGTGTCGGAGCAGGTGAATTACAGCCGCCCATCCATCGATGTAAGTTTTGAGTCGGCGGCAGCGTTATACAGGGGTGAGCTGCTCGGGATACTCCTGAGCGGAGCCAACAGCGACGGAGCCAAAGGCATGCATCGCATCCGTGAATACGGGGGGTACACCATCGTGGAAGACCCGGCCACTGCCTATGCCCCGACTATGCCGCAGGCAGCACTTGACCTCGTGGAGGTTCATAAAGTAGTTAAAAAAGAAGATATTGCATTTGAGGTAAAAAGACTGATATGATATGAAGAGTCACATGGAAAATTTCATGGTGGAAAACACGGGGATCCATATTCTCCTGGTAGATGATAAGAAAGAAAATTTGTTAGCGCTGGAAGACCTGCTGGAGAAGGAAGGGCGGATATTCCACAAGGCGCAATCGGGAAATGAAGCGCTGAAGATGGTGCTGAATAAACCGATCGGGATGGTGCTGCTGGATGTGCAGATGCCTGATATGGATGGCTTCGAAGTAGCCAAATACCTGAAGTCGAATCCTAAGACTAAGGACATCGCCATTATTTTCGTGACCGCCATCAGTAAAGAAAAAAAATATGCCCTGAAGGGCTTCGATGAAGGCGCGGTGGATTACCTCTACAAGCCTCTCGATACCAATATTACCCGTGCCAAGGTAAACGTGTTCGAAACCCTGTATTACCAGCAGCAGGCCCTGAAGAGCTCCCTGCAGCAGATCGCGCAGATGAATAAGCAGCTGGACGATTTTGTGCACATCGTTTCTCATGACCTGAAAACTCCGCTGAACGGGATCCTGGGACTGGTGGAATGGGTACAGGAAGACCTTGACGGCTACGATAATGAAACCGTGAAGGAGAACCTGGAGCATATCCGGAGATCGGCAGAAAACCTTTCCTCGATGATCACCGGGGTGCTGGAATATTCGAAGTCGAGCAAGATCACCTACAAGCGTGATGACATCGACCTGGATAGCTTTATCAGCGACATCATTAAGCTTATCTTACCCCCTGCCCATATCCGGGTCGAGCTGCAAGCCGGGTTGCCTGTTATTAAGGGCGATCACATTAAGCTCCAGCAGGTATTGCAAAACTTTATCGGCAACGCGGTGAAGTATAACGACAAAGCGGAAGGCCTTGTAAAAATAAGCATGGAAGAAAAGCCTAACTGCTATGAGTTTACGATCAGTGATAACGGACCGGGCATAGACCCGAAGAACCATCAGCGGATCTTCCAGCTCTTCCAGACCCTGAACCCGATCAGCGATATAGACAGCACCGGCGTAGGCCTCACCATTGTAAAGTCAATCGTAGAGAACCAGGGCGGAAAGATCCATGTTGATTCGGAGCTGGGCAAGGGAGCCAGCTTTACCTTCCAGTGGATGAAATAGCACCGGGTCAAACTTAATTGCACGTACCCGGTTTGAGTAAATGAATAGTATTCGTTTATTTGTACTGTTAATCCGATAAGATGAGTGTCCAGGCAAGTTTCATATCCCTTAATAATTGGCCGTCGGGCCGCCATAAACCCTTCGTCATTGCCGGCCCATGCAGCGTGGAATCTGAAGAGCAGATCCACGAAACGGCAAGGCAGCTGTCGCAAACCCCGGTCTCTGTTTTAAGAGGCGGTATCTGGAAGCCCCGCACCCGGCCCAATACCTTTAATGGCTTAGGCAAGGATGCCCTGAAATGGCTCGCCGAAGCCGGCCGCGCATCAGGACTGCCAAGCGCGGTAGAAGTAGCCACTGCTGCGCATGTGGAGCAAAGCCTGGAAGCAGGCATCGGCCTGTTATGGATCGGTGCGCGCTCTACAGTGAGCCCCTTCGTGGTACAGGAGATCGCCGATGCCCTGAAGGGTGTCGATATTCCTGTGATGATCAAGAACCCGATCAACCCGGACCTTGAGCTCTGGATCGGCGCCATCGAGCGTATCTCCTTAGCCGGCATCCGGCAGATCGCCGCCATACATCGCGGCTTTTCCAGCTACGAAAAGAATACCTACCGCAATGTTCCGAACTGGAATATTCCCTTAGAATTAAAACGACATTTCCCGGAGCTCCCGATGATCTGCGACCCGAGTCATATTTCCGGCAGCATCGACCTGATCCCACATCTTTCGCAGAAGGCGATGGACCTGAACTTCGACGGGCTGATGATCGAAGCGCATCACGACCCGGCACATGCCCTGAGCGACAAGGACCAGCAACTGACACCGGCAGCGGTAGGTGAGCTGATCGCGCAGCTGGTGATCCGGAACCTCTCGACCGACGATGCTGATTTTTTAGACAAGCTGAAGAACCTGCGCAAGGACATCGACAAGATCGACTACGATATACTGGAGCTGCTGGCTTCACGCTCACGCCTGGTGCAGGAGATCGGGCTTTATAAGAAAGAGAACAATATCACTATCTTCCAGCCCGAACGCTGGGCAGAGATCGTGCAGACACGTTCCAGGTACGGCGCGGAGATCCATATCTCCGAGGAGATGATCCTCGACCTCGTCAGGATCATTCACCGTGAATCGATCGCTGTACAAACCCGTATCATGAATGATGAAAAATAATATTCCCTACCCAATATACTTTGACTCGATCAGCGAACACCTGAATGCCTTCCTTTCGGAACGGGAGTTCTCTAAAATAGTGATCCTGACCGATACCAATACCTCTGAAAAATGCCTGCCGAACCTGAGCATGAGCATCGACCGGATCGCGAATTGCGATATCATCGAGATCGATGCCGGTGAAGCCAGCAAGAATATCGACATCTGCACAGGCATCTGGAGCATGATGAACGACTTCCATATGGACCGTCATTCGCTGCTGGTGAACCTGGGAGGCGGCATGGTCTGCGACATCGGGGGCTTCGCTGCCTCTACCTATATGCGCGGCATCTCCTTTATCCATATCCCTACCTCGCTCCTGGCCATGGTGGATGCATCCATCGGCGGCAAGAACGCGGTAGACCTCAACAGCCTCAAGAACATGATCGGCACCTTCGCGGAACCGGAAGCCGTGTTCATCGCGCCGGAATTTCTCGATACCCTGCCCGAACGCGAACGCCTTTCAGGCTATGCGGAGATCCTGAAACATGGGCTGATCTGTGATGCCGCTTATTGGGAAACGGCCCTCGGGCATATGGGCATGGGTAATAAAGCGATGCTGCCCATCATCGAACGATCGGTCGGAATAAAAAGCCGGATCGTTGCCGGTGACCCGGAAGAAGCCGGTCCCCGCAAGCTCCTGAACTTTGGCCATACCGTAGGGCATGCCATCGAATCCTTTTCACTGAGCAATGATGCCAATCCTTTATTACACGGAGAAGCCATCGCTATCGGCATGATCTGCGAAGCTTACCTCTCATTCAAAAAGAATAAGCTGCCCGAAACACAACTGCACAGGATCACCATGACGCTGCTCGACCATTACCCGGTGTATGCCTTCGGGGAAGAAGACTTCGACAGCCTGATCGGCCTGATGCGGTAGGATAAAAAGAATAAGAAGAACCTCTTTTTCTTTACCCTGCTGCAAGAGATCGGGAAAGCGGATTATAATATCGAATGCCGGGAAGATGAGCTGATCGAAGCACTGCATTTTTACCGCAGGATCAGCGGTGTGGAAAAAGAACCGGATACACTATGATCATTTCCAAAAGCGACCGAAAGCTACAGGGCACCATATCGCTCCCGGGCTCTAAAAGTGAGAGCAACCGCGCCCTCATTATACAAGCCCTGTGCGAAGAGCCCTTCCGGATCAGCCACCTGGCTGTTTCCGAAGATACCCATACCCTGCAAAGTCTTTTAAGCGCACCAGCGCAAGGGCTGAAAGATTGCGGCCATGCAGGAAGCACCTTTCGTTTCCTGGCTGCGCTGTATGCCGCGCAGCCAGGGGCACACGTGATCCTGACCGGTTCGGAACGAATGAAGCAAAGGCCCATCGCTCCATTGGCAGAAGCGCTTCAAAGCCTGGGTGCGGATATCCGTTATACGGGGGAAGCAGGCTACCCGCCCCTCGAAATAAAGGGAGCTACCCTGCATTCAGCGGAAGCGATCTCTATCCGCGCCGACATCAGCAGCCAGTTCATCTCTGCATTGCTGCTCATCGCGCCTACGCTCAGGGATGGCTTACGACTGCAGCTCGAAAACGAACCCGTTTCAGCGCCTTATATCGACCTGACCCTTTCCATAATGGCACAGTTCGGCGTAAGCCATGAACGGAATGCCAATGAAATCTACATCTCCCCGCAAGCCTACCGCGCAAGGGATCTTAACATTGAAGCCGACTGGAGCTCAGCGTCGTACTGGTACGCGCTTGTTGCGCTGGCCGAAGAGGCCGATATCTTCCTGCCGGGACTGAATGGATACAGCCTGCAAGGCGACAGCATTTTGTCGGAGCTGATGGCCAACTTCGGGGTTACCTCCCAGTTCATCAACGGAGGGGTACGGCTGCTGCGTTCAGACAAGCAGCTCAGCCGGAAGATCTTTGATTTCAAGGACTGCCCGGACTTAGCCCAGACCGTGATCGTATGCTGCGCGGCCCTGCGGCATGAAGCTACCTTCACCGGTCTGCAAACCCTGCGCATCAAAGAAACCGACCGCGTTCTTGCGCTGCAGCAGGAGCTCCGTAAAACCGGGGCCATACTTGAAGAAAAAGGACTGGTATATAAACTACGTTTCGAAGAAATGCCGAGCGGACCCATCCGTATCGAAACCTACGAAGACCACCGCATGGCATTGAGCTTTGCCGCGCTTGCCATGGTATTACCGCAGGTTGAGATCGCAGACCCGGAGGTGATCGTGAAATCATACCCCGGATTCTGGAATGACCTGGAAAGCACAGGCTTCCGGATCAGCCGCTAAATCATTCAGCGCTTCGGCATATTTTACTTATTTTGGACCGAAAACAAACATCAGGTTATGGGAGGAAATAGTTTCGGAAAGCTATTCAGGATCACGACGTTCGGGGAATCGCACGGCGAGGCGATCGGCGTAGTGATCGATGGCTGCCCGGCGGGAATGAACATCGACCTGGATTTTATCCAGGCCGAGCTCGACCGTCGCAGGCAAAACAAGATCAGCTCACAACGTAAGGAGCCAGATACCGCGAAGATCATCTCAGGTGTTTTTGAGGGAAAAAGTACCGGCACCCCGATCACCATCCTGATCCCGAATGAAGATGCCCGTTCCAAAGATTATGATTACCTGTCCGACAGCTACCGCCCCTCGCATGCCGACTATACCTACGACATGAAGTACGGTATCCGCGATCATCGCGGAGGAG
>CALNCF010000040.1 GCA_937875035.1 uncultured Sphingobacteriaceae bacterium
TCGGCGCTCCTACAGCACTCGAAAATGAGCTGGCGGAACTCATCCTGAAGCATAACAGCCATATCGAAAAGATCCGCTTCGTAAGCTCTGGTACCGAAGCTGTTATGTCGGCGATCCGCCTGGCCAGGGGCTATACCGGCCGTGATAAGATCATCAAGTTCGAGGGATGTTATCACGGGCACGTAGATGCCTTGCTGGTGAAAGCAGGCTCGGGTCTTGTTACCTTCGGTGAAACTTCATCGGCGGGCATCCCCGAAGCCTACGCGAAAGAAACCATTGTGATCCCGCTGAACGACCCAGAAGCGCTGGCGCAGGCCTTCGCTCAGTTCAAGGGACAGATCGCGGCGGTCATCATCGAGCCGGTTCCCGCGAACAACGGCTTGCTGTTGCAGGATAACGAATTTTTAACCTTGCTCAGGAACCTGTGTACGGAAGAAGGCAGCCTGCTGATCTTCGACGAAGTGATCTCCGGTTTTCGCCTGGGGATGGAAGGAGCCGCGGGCTATTACGGGATCAGCCCGGATATTATTACCTACGGGAAGATCATTGGCGGCGGTATGCCCGTGGGCGCTTACGGCGCTTCGGCAGAGATCATGTCGCGCATCTCTCCGGAAGGCAATGTGTACCAGGCCGGAACCCTGTCGGGGAATCCTGTAGCGATGTCGGCCGGGATCGCACAACTTTCAGAGCTGGTGAAAAGCGGTTTCTATAAAGACCTGAATAAAAAAACGGAAGAGTTTGTCGAAGCGATCCGTCGCTACGCGACTGCGAAAGGATATAAGTTCCAGGTGTTCGCGATCGGGTCGATCTTCTGGTTCGCGTTTACGAATAAAGAGAAGATCCAGGCAGCTTCGGAGATCGATGCGGAAAGCATGGAGCTTTTTAAGGTGTTTCACCGGGAACTGCTGAACAGGGGAGTATACCTGGGGCCTTCGGGTTACGAGGTTGGCTTTGTTTCGGCAGCTCATAATAAGGTGGACCTGGAAAAAGCCAAGCGCGCCATCTTCGAATGCCTCGATATTGTTTTTGAAAGATAAATAAGTATGCGTCCGCTCACCATCTTCTACATACTGGTTGTTTACGTGCTGCTGCAGCTTACCTGGTGGGCGATCCTGCTGTTGCAGCTGGCCGGTCCGCGCTGGCCGATGATCGCCGGCGAGGGTTTCGTGTTTATCACCCTCCTGCTCTTTGGCGCTTACCGCATGCGGAAAGCCTTTCACAAGGAACGGATGGTGAACCGGCAACAGCAGAATTTTTTATTGTCGGTTACACATGAGCTGAAGTCGCCCTTAGCCTCGATCAAGCTGTACCTGCAAACTATTTTAAAGAGAGACCTGGATAAAGAAAAGCAGCGTAGCTTCCTGGAGAATTCCCTGCAGGATATTGAGCGGCTGGATGACCTGGTGGAGAATATGCTCCTGGCTTCGAAGATCGAGAACGGGTCTTATTCGTATCCTAAATCTATGTTCAGCCTGTCAGACCTGGTATGGTCCCTGAGCGAACGACTGGAAGTGACTACACAGCGTAAGCGGGAGATCCGTACGGATATACAGGAGCATGTGGAGCTGAACGGCGACCGCTTCGCGATCGGATCGATGGTGAACAATCTCCTGGAAAACGCGGTGAAGTATTCACCGGCCGGCTCGGAAATCTGCGTAGAGCTGCACGAAGCTTCCGCGGGGATCGTGCTCCGCATCAGCGACCAGGGAGAGGGAATTCCTGACGAAGAAAAGAGAAAGATATTTGAAAAGTTTTACCGTTCGGGAGATGAGCACATCCGTAAAACAAAGGGGACCGGCCTGGGCTTATTCATTGTGAAAGAAGTAGCCGACAATCATGGCGCCCAGGTACGGGTAAAGAATAATAAACCTTCGGGCTGCATCTTCGAAATCATATTTAACTGATATGGCACACCGTATTTTACTCGTCGAAGACGAAGAGCATCTGCTGGAAGCGATCAAGCTGAACCTGGAAATGGAAGGCTATAAGGTGTCAACCGCGACCGATGGCCGTAAAGCGCTGAAAGTATTCAAGGAAGAGCGTTTCAACCTGGTGATCCTCGATGTGATGATTCCCGAGATCGATGGCTTCCAGGTAGCGGAGACCATCCGCCTGGAAAACACCGAGGTGCCGGTGATGTTCCTCACCGCCAAGAACACCACGGAAGACCGGGTGGCCGGGCTGAAGCGTGGCGCCGACGATTACCTTACCAAACCCTTTAACCTCGAAGAGCTCATCTTACGGGTGGGTAACCTGGTGAAGCGAGGGCTGAAGGGCGAAGAGCATAAATCATTCAATACCTATAAGATCGGGGAGCGTACC
>CALNCF010000041.1 GCA_937875035.1 uncultured Sphingobacteriaceae bacterium
CTCGACGATGAAGAGACGATGAAAGAGATGGCCAAACGCACCTGTACACAGCAACTATTTCCCTTTTCCATCCGCCAGGCGGTGGAGCAGGGCGCCTATACCGACAACGAACATTTGAACATAAACCTTTACAACCAAACTTTTACGATGACTATCCAGGAATTAGCACTTCAAGGTAAACACAATCTCTACAACTCAATGGCTTCGGGCATTGCGGCGAAACTGATCGACATCAGGAACCAGTCGTTGAAAGAGAGCTTATCCGATTTCAAGAATATCGAGCACCGCCTCGAGCACGTGGCTAAGATCCAAGACATTGATTTTATCAACGACAGCAAAGCGACCAATGTGAACTCTACCTGGTTCGCCCTGGAAAGCATGACCAACCCGGTGATATGGATCGTAGGCGGTGTGGATAAAGGGAATGATTATTCCATGCTCACCGAGCTCGTCCGCCAGAAGGTAAGAGCGATCGTTTGCCTGGGTAAAGACAACTCCAGGATTCACGAAGCCTTCGAAGATGTGGTCGATATCATCGTCAATACCCAGTCGGCTGATGAGGCAGCGAAAGTGAGCTATCACCTGGCGAAGAAGGGCGATACTGTATTGCTTTCACCGGCATGCGCCAGCTTCGACCTGTTCAGGAATTATGAAGACCGCGGCGACCAGTTCAAGGCGGCAGTAAAAGAATTATAATAAAAGACTGATTAAAACGATCACGATGAAGTGGCTTCTCAGTAAAACAAAAGGCGATGTATGGATCTGGTCCGTGGTAGGCATGCTTACTATGATCTCCGTGCTTGCGGTATACAGCTCGATCGGCATCCTGGCCTATCAGAAGGGTACCAGCACCTTGTATTACCTGGCGAAGCACACCATGATGATCGCTGCCGGGCTGGTGCTGATGTATTATACCCATAAGCTGCCATACAAATGGTATGCAGGCATATCGAAGATCGCCATCATCGTAGCGCTCGCTCTTTTAGGCCTTACTTATTTTATCGGGGTAGAGATCAATGATGCCCAACGCTGGATCGCTATACCCGGATTAGGGATCACCTTTCAACCCTCTGACTTTGCAAGGCTGGCGCTGTTTATGTTCCTCGCCCGCCAGCTCTCTAAAAAACAGGAAACCATTAAAGATTTCCGCAAAGGATTCCTCCCGGTTTTCGGCGCCGTGATGGGTGTGTTCGTGCTCATTGCCCCGGCGAATCTTTCCAACGCGCTGATGATCTTCGGAACCAGCATGCTGCTCATGCTCATTGGCCGCGTCAGCTTTAAGCAGATGGCGATGGTATGCGGGGCAGGCTTGCTTGTGCTCACCATGGTCGTATTCTTTGGTCCGCGGCGTGGCGTGTATATGAACCGGATCTGCGCCCACTCACCCACTTTATGCGACCAGTTCAATATTGAGCATAAGGTAAAGGTGGATGATACCTACCAGGCCGACCAGGCGAAGGTTGCGATCGCTACCGGCGGCTTATTCGGGAAAGGACCGGGTAACAGTACCCAGCGTAATTTCCTGCCATCGCCTTATGCCGATTTTATTTTTGCCATTATCATCGAGGAGTATGGGATTGCCGGCGCGGTGATCCTCATCCTGCTCTACCTTATATTTTTATTCCGCTCGGTGCGCATTGTAACCCGGGCACCCAAAGCCTTCGGGGCTTTGCTGGCTACGGCATTAAGCTTCAGCCTGGTGGTACAGGCCTTCTCGAACATGGCCGTGGCTACAGGATTGTTCCCGGTAACGGGTGCGGCGCTTCCGCTGGTGAGCATGGGAGGAACTTCCATCCTCTTCACCAGCATCGCTTTCGGTATTATCCTGAGTGTGAGCCGTGACATCGAAGAGATGGAGAAAGGAGCCGAGAATGACGTCGCTTAAGGTCATTATCAGTGGTGGAGGTACAGGCGGACATGTGTTCCCGGCCATCGCGATCGCCAACGCATTGAAGAAGAAAGACCCGGCAACGGATATTTTATTTGTGGGCGCCGAAGGAAAGATCGAAATGGAGAAAGTGCCTGCCGCAGGTTACCGGATCATCGGTCTCGACATCCGTGGCCTACAGCGCAGCCTTTCGTACGAGAACCTTAAGTTCCCGTTACGTTTGCTGAAGAGCTTATGGAAAGCGGCGAAGATCGTAAAGACGTTCCGGCCGGATATCGCTGTAGGTGTAGGCGGGTATGCTTCGGGACCTTTGTTGTACGCCGCTTCGAACCGGCGGATCCCGACACTGATCCAGGAGCAGAA
>CALNCF010000042.1 GCA_937875035.1 uncultured Sphingobacteriaceae bacterium
ATGTGAATTTTGGTTTGTCAGAAAGATAAACTTAGGGATTTTTAGAAGGAATGGGTTTAGCTAACGGTTTTTTTACATGGAGATTACATCACAAAAAAAGCCCCGCATTGCGGGGCTCCCTCTCTAAACACTTGTTATATATGGATCTTATCGAAGAAATTTTCCGGTAGCATAGGTCTGGTTACCGGCATCTACTTTCATTACGTACATCCCCGGTGTCAGGTCGTTCAGCGCGACTTCCTGCCTGCTATTCCTGGCCTCGAAGATCCCGCGAAGGATCACACGCCCGGTCATGTCGTACACCTGGTAGCTTGCTTCGGATGGAAGCTCTTTGCTGAATGTGACTTGCAGGGTATTATTGTTTACACTGAATTGAGGCTGATCGAAACGGCCTTTGTTTCCCAACCCTACCCTTGTATTGTAGGCGTTGATGGTAGAATCGATCCAGTGACGGTAGCTGGAAATGCGCGTGTAAACACCCGGATGCGTAGTGCTGGAATAATAGTTCTGTCCGAAGCTTACCAGGCCTACCTGTACCCATTTTCCTTCGTGCTCTACCATTAACGGGCCGCCGCTGTCGCCTGCTGCGGAGCCTGTCGGCGAACCGGTGAGCCGCCCCGCGCAAACCATGCTCGGCAATACCATGCCCGCATAGCGCGAAGGTTCATTGCATACCTGGTTGGAAATAATGCGGATGTCTGCCGATTGTAAGGTGTCGGGCTGCTGCTGCGGGTTCTGCAGGTTGTAAACGCCGAAGCCGATCACCCGTGCTTCGCTGTTGGCTTTCGCGAGGAGGGTATCGCCCTGTGGCGGAAGTGCAATGCTTTCGAACTTCGATTTTTTGCTTAAATGGATCAGGGAGATATCGCCCGCGCGGTCGCTGCTGAAAAGGCTGAAGCCTGGATATACAGCGATATAATCGGACATGATGCGTTCGTAATCAGGATTGGGGTTGCTGCGGATATACCCGTTGATGACAATCTCGGTGCTGTCGATGGTAAGGCCGGTGACGAAGTCGGTCGCGCAATGACCGGCGGTCAGTATCCAGCTGTCATTGATGAGCGTTCCCCCGCAATCAGGACGGATACCCGGGGAGTGAGGTTCCACAAGGCTTACAAAAAACGGATAAGCATTAGCCGCGGAGCTTCCACCCACTACAGATTGAGCAGCGTTGCCGGTCTGGGCTTCGGAGCTAATGCTTCCGAAAAAAAGAAAAATAATCAGCAGCATAGTCGCATGTCTATACCGGCTGGAATCAATTACCTTAGTTTTCATAGGATGTAGGGTCGAAAATTTCACTTATTTTTCGTTTTTACGTGGATGACAACCCTGAAGGGGTTCTACCCTTACTGTCCCCCTAAAAAAATTAATGTTCCCGGAAAATAACGCCTGGACACTACAATTGCCTGTTCTACTGCCTCAAATGATTACCTTTGCGCCGATGAATAAGATATTTCAGAAACGAAGCAAGATACTGGTGACCTGCGCGAAACGGATCTCTCCGTATTTAAGGGATGAAATCCAGCAGCTCGGTTATTCGATCGATGAAGAGTGGAGCACAGGTGTGGCCATTACCGGTACCCTGCGCGATTGCATGCGCCTTAATATGAATATCCGGACAGGCAACCAGGTGATGTTCCTGCTGGAAACATTTAAATGTACAAACGCAGACGAGCTGTACAGGCATCTGTATACCATGGCCTGGGAAGACCTGATCGAAGTGGACGGGTATCTTTGCGTGACATCCAACGTGAATAACCCGAGCATCGACAATACGATGTTCGCGAACGTGCGGGTAAAGGATGCGATCGTTGACCGCATCAAGGAGAAGAAGGGTGCGCGTCCGAATTCGGGTTCCGACAGGAACCGTACGGTGATCCATCTTTACTGGCAGGAAGATGAAGCGTCTGTCTATATCGATACCACGGGAGAAACCCTGGTAAAGCATAATTACCGCAAATTACCCGGAAAGGCACCCATGCAGGAGGGACTGGCCGCGGCAACCATTATGGCGAGCCGCTGGGACCGCCGTTCAAATTTTGTCAACCCCATGTGCGGAAGCGGGACCCTGGCCATTGAGGCTGCCCTGCTGGCGACCAACCGGGTGCCTGGCCTGCTGAGAAACAACTATGGCTTTATGCATATCAAGGGGTACGATGAAGCAGTGTATGAAGCAGAGTTCCGCAGCATCGAAGAAAAGGTGAACGACCAAGTGGATTTCCGCATTGTGGCTACTGATAACGATCCGCGTGTAATGGAAGCCGCCCGTGTGAACGCGGATATTGCAGGTGTGGCGGGAATGATCGAATTCAAAGAATGCGACTTCCTGGAAACGGATGTGCCCCAGGACAAAGGCGGGGTCGTGATGTTCAACCCCGAATATGGCGAGCGCCTGGGAGAGTACGAGGCGTTGGAGCTGGTCTACAAAAGCCTGGGCGATTTTATGAAGCAGAAATGCAAGGGTTATTTTGGCTATATATTAACTGCGAGTCCTAACCTGGCGAAGAAAGTGGGCTTAAAGGCTACCCGTAAGCTGGAGTTCTATAACAGCAAGCTGGATTGCCGCCTGCTGGAATATGAGCTGTATGGCGGTACCCGTCGTACTGATTTCGGCCCGCCGGCCGGAGATCAGCATTAAACGAACCGGAATATTTATCGGCGCCCTGGTCAGATACGACGGTTAAAAACGCTGTTTTTATGCGACCGGAGGACGATAATACTGATAAAAACACGGTTGTTAACATTGAGTTAACATTGGTACTATACTTTTATCGCAAATTTATTCGTGATGTCTCTAAATAG
>CALNCF010000043.1 GCA_937875035.1 uncultured Sphingobacteriaceae bacterium
ACCAGGAGCAAGATGATGAAGGTGACTAAAACGAGCGATATTTTACCTATTAATTTGATATTTTTGCATTTTATAAGCCAGCCATGAAACCGGGAACTACCAAGCCAATCGTCATTTTAGGAATCGAATCATCTTGCGATGAAACCTCTGCTTCGGTATGTATAGACGGCCGGATCCTTTCGAATGTGACGGCTACCCAAAAGATCCACGAAACGTATGGTGGCGTGATCCCCGAGATCGCTTCCCGGGTACACCAGCAAAATATTATCCCGGTTGTCGATATTGCCCTTAAAAACGCAAAAGTAAGCAAAAATGATATAGATGCGGTGGCATTTACACGTGGTCCGGGGCTGCTGGGCGCCTTGCTCGTGGGCACATCGTTTGCCAAGTCGTTTGCCCTGGCGCTGGATATTCCCATTATCGAGGTAAATCACATGCAGGGACACATTATGGCGCATTTTATCGATGAGCCTAAGCCTGCATTTCCTTTTCTGTGCCTTACGGTTTCCGGCGGACACACCCAGATCGTGCGGGTAAATGATTACTTCGACATGGAGCTCCTGGGTGAAACTACCGACGATGCCGCAGGCGAAGCTTTTGATAAGACAGCCAAGATCCTGGGATTGCCTTACCCGGGTGGTCCGCTGATCGACCGGCACGCGAAGCTGGGCAACCCTGCCGCGTTCTCCTTTACCGAACCGCAGATCCCGGGCCTGAATTTCAGCTTCAGCGGACTCAAGACCCAGATCATGTATTTCGTGAAAGAGCAGCTGAAGCAGAACCCTCATTTCCTGAGCGAGCGCATCGACGACATCTGCGCATCGGTACAGCAACGCATTGTGACCATTCTCCTGAACAAAGTAAAGAAGGCTTCTGATGAAACCGGCATCCGGCAGATCGCGATCGCGGGCGGAGTATCCGCCAACTCCGGCTTGCGCGAAACACTCCAAACCTGGAGCAGAGAACATCACTGGGATGTGTTCATCCCTGCTTTTGAATATTGTACCGACAATGCCGGCATGATCGCCATAACGGGCTATTACAAATACCTGAACCAGGACTTCGCCAGCCAGGATATCAGTCCACTGGCAAGAATGGCTGTTACCGGATAGGCTCTTTGACGTGCTCTTTATTTAATAAAATAGTCGTTTCATACGTTCATTAAAACGGATACAATTTCCAGCATATTTGAGACAATCTGAATTTGATATATTTCATTTCTACCTACCCTCAATTATATCGAACTTCTCATGTCCACTCATGAATATACCGTATTGCATTTATCGCAATAGTGTAGAGCACAGAAAGCCAAATATTATTACCTTTAGACTTCACATTGAAGATTAATAATCCCTAACAACCTTAGCCATCAATTCTAATGTCAGAAGAACAGAAGAAAATATTAGAGCAACAGCTCTGGAATATAGCCAAT
>CALNCF010000044.1 GCA_937875035.1 uncultured Sphingobacteriaceae bacterium
GCGTACAATCTTCAGTCCGACGTACAATCCCTCTTCGCGGGCCGTTTCATGAAGGTCTTTCAGGTAGGCCAGGCGGTCGTGGCGGTACATCTGTACTGTATTATATACCAATACTTTTTCGCGGTTGTATTTGCGCATCATTTCGAGCGCGAGCTGATCGATGGTATCCTGGATCCAGCTTTCTTCTGCGTCGATAAAGATGCGGACGCCGGCATCGCTGGCGGCCTTGCAGATACGGTCTACACGGGCTTTTACCCGTTCGAACTCCGCGATCTCTTCAGCATCCAGGGTTTCTTTCGCATCCAGCTTCTCGAGCAACGCGAAGCGCGCCAGGCCCGTTACCTTGAATACGCTGAAAGGCACATCGCGATCGTTGGCAGCCTTACGGATCGTTTCGAGCAGCTCCAGCGTAGTGGCATCGAATGCCGATTCTTTCTCCTCTCCTTCCACCGAATAATCGAGGATGGTACCGATATGATAGTTCCCTAAATGACGGATGGTCTTAGTCGAATCTTCGATCGACTCCCCGCCGCAGAAATGGCGAAAGATCGTCGAGCGGATCAGCGGGGTAAGCGGCAATCCCAGCGCCAGGGCAAAATTTGTAATGGGAGGACCTATTTTTACCAGGAAGTTCACATTAATTACGCTGAATAACCAGTAAGCACGTTTCAGATCGGCATCCGACATGCCTGAAAAGGCAATCTCGGTATTGTCGAAAGACAAGGGAACGGGGTGTGTATCTGTCATATATATCCGGAAAGAATGGCCAAAAATAACAGATAAAACAGGATTCAGAAAATTTAGCGATATATTAAATATTATAACGATTTTCAATGTTCATTTATCGTTAAAGGCTTTTCAATATCCGGCATCAGACTATGGCTAACTATTCCTTTAATTTCCAGCAGCGGGTGATCGCCGGGTTCTCGGTGTCATTGCTCCTGGTCATCGGTATCGGGTTTATTTCTTACCAGAGCACCGATAAGCTTACCAATAACACCCTGCTGGTCAAACATTCCTACAGGGTGCTGCATAGCATCGAGGTAATGGAAAAGCTGTTCATGGATGCGCAGACCGGGCAACGGGGCTATGTGATCTCGGGCAACGACAAGTTCCTGCAGCCTTATTACAACGCCTTGGACAACCTCGATTCGGAGATCGTTTACCTGAAAGAGCTGACCATCGAGAACCCACAGCAGCAGGCATTGATCACATCGATCAATCCCATGAAACGGGAGATCATGAGCTTTCACCAGAGAGTGATCGAATTACGCAAAACTGACCCCGGTGCTGCTCACCAGGCAGTGTCCCAGGGCGATGGGAAACAGATGATGGACAATATCAGGGCAGTGTGTAACGAGATCCGTGCGATAGAAGCCGGACAGCTGTCTGAGCGCGATGCGGAAAGCAGGAAAAGTGTGATCGAAACCAAGACCGTGCTGGTGCTGGGCTCATCGCTCATTTCAGTGATCGTGATCGTCATGATATCCTATATCCGTTCGACCTTCAGGAAACAGAAAGAAGCGGAGGAGCGGCTGCAGGTCTCAAACCTGGAGCTGGAAGCCCTGTCGGAAGAAAATAAGAAACGGAACTGGCTGCTTACGGGCAGCAACACCATCAGCGATGCCCTGCGGGGTGAGCTGGAAATGATGGAGCTGGCAAACAATGTAACCGCCGAACTCTGCAATTACCTCGGCGCCAAGGTAGGAGCTCTTTATGTGATGGACGACAACCGCCAGCAGCTAACCTTACAGGGAAGCTATGCGTTCAAGCCTCGCAATAGCGATAACCATACGATCCGGGCCGGCGAAGGGCTCGTCGGACAGTGCATGCTGGAGCAAAAGCTGATCCTGTTCGATAACATCCCCGACGATTACCTCGCGATCAGCTCGGGGCTGGGCGAAAGCAAGCCATCGCATCTCCTGCTCGCTCCTTTTGTGGTGAACGGTAAGGTGATGGGTGTGATCGAGATCGGCAGCGTAGAGCACTTCTCCGAAAGTATGATCCACCTGGTAGAGATGATCTCTGAAAGCATTGCCATCGCCATTAATGCGGCGCAGGCCCCGATTCGTATGCGCGAGCTGTACGAACACACGCAGCAGCAATCGGAAGAGCTGATCAGCCAGCAGGAAGAGCTTCGCCAGACCAACGACGAGCTCACCCAGCAAACCATGCGCCTGCAAGCCTCTGAAGAAGAGCTTCGCACGCAACAGGAAGAATTACAGCAGGCCAATGCCGAGCTCGAGCAGAAGGCACAGCAGCTGGAAGAAAAGAACGAAGCCATCGAGCAGGCCCGACAGGCTATCGCCATTAAAGCGGATGAGATCGAGGCCACGAGCAAATACAAATCGGAGTTCCTTGCCAATATGTCGCATGAGCTGCGTACCCCGCTGAATAGCGTGCTCATTCTTGCGAAGCTCTTGTCGGATAATAAGACCCAGAACCTGAACGACAAGCAGATCGAATACGCGCGCGTGATCCATAAATCGGGTAATGACCTGCTGACGCTGATCAACGACATACTCGATCTGTCGAAGATCGAAGCCGGGAAGATCGACCTGACCCTGGAAGAATTCGACACTACGGATGTGCAGGAGGATATCAACTCCCTGTTCAGGGAGATCGCGAACGATAAGAAGATTCATTTTGATATAGCCGTCGGTCCGCAGACACCGAAACGTATCCGTACCGATAAGGTACGCCTGGAACAGGTGATCAGGAACCTGCTTTCGAACGCCTTCAAATTCACCCCGCAGAACGGCCGGGTTTCCCTGCATATTTTCAAGGCGGAGAAATCGAGGTCCTTCCGGAACGAAAGCCTTTACAAGGCCGATGAGGTGATCGCCTTTGAAGTGAAAGATACCGGGATCGGGATCGCGCCGGATAAACAGAAGATCGTGTTCGAAGCCTTCCAGCAGGCCGACGGCAGCACCAGCCGTAAATACGGGGGCACCGGGCTCGGGCTGTCCATCAGCCGGGAGCTGGCCTACCTACTGGGCGGAGAGATCCAGCTTTCGAGCGAAGAGAACAAGGGCAGCACCTTTACGGTCTACCTGCCTGTTGTCCATGCGGGCAGGGAGCAGCACGACCGGATCGAACAGAAGATCGAGATCAGCAACGAAAACACGGCACAGGAAAATAGCCCGGCCCCGGAAGATATCGTGCATGCCTTCCATCATAATGAATTACCCGAC
>CALNCF010000045.1 GCA_937875035.1 uncultured Sphingobacteriaceae bacterium
GCGCCTGTTCGAAGAGATCGCCTGATCGCTGTCCCGTATTTAGATTTTCTCGTTGCTTTTTGCCCGTTTTGGGAACGGGTTCCGGTTGCCCTCCTCTCTTTTTATTTTTCTGCGGATGTTTTTTAAGGCCGGGATGTTTTCTGCGGAATATCTCTATATTCAACCACAAAATAATACGCTATGCTGGATTTTATACAGGCAAGCCCCGTTGCCTCGGCCATATTCATCTTCACCATCTTCACCACCCTGTATACCCTGTATGTCGACCGGCAGGTGCTGGGGCAGCTGATGCTGCATCCGTACAGCTTCGCGCGGGGAAAGAACCGTTTCACGATCATTACCAGCGGACTGATCCACGCGGATCTGAACCACCTTTTCTTCAATATGCTGTCATACTTCTTCTTTGCGTTTACGCTCGAACGCATTGTTGGGCACTGGCAGTTCCTGCTGATCTATATCCTTGGGCTTACGCTCAGCGACATCAGCACCATCATCAAGAATAAGAACAACAGCCAGTACTACAGCCTCGGGGCTTCGGGGGCGGTGTCGGCCGTGCTGTTCAGCTATATCCTCTTCGATCCCCTTACCAAATTGTATTTCTTCTTTATCCCGGTAGGTATCCCGGCCTTTGTGTTTGCCGGTCTTTACCTGGTCTATTGCGTGTATGCCGCCAAAAAGCAGTACGGGAATATCAACCACGAAGCGCATTTATGGGGAGCCGTTACGGGCTGGGTGGTCACGATCATACTCTACCCACAGGTGGTGATGTATTTCATCAACCAGCTGAAGGGTTCGCTGTAGCATACGCGAGGCATTGCCTCTTCATCTTAACAGGATGCTAAGATTCCTTTTTCAGGAAGGACATGGGCTCGGCCGGGTTCTTCAGGATCTCCACCAGCGAATAGTTCCAGGGTTTCCAGAAGGCTTCGAGAAGCTGCGCATAAACCTTCGGCTGCCATTCATCGAATACCGGCTTGGCGTTGAGGTGATACAGCGATTTCGCTTCGATGTTCAGCTCATCAGGCAGCTGGTAATAATCGTATTCAGGTAAGCGGTTGAAAAGGTAGGATGAATAATACACCTTCGCGCAGAATTCGCGGAACTGGATATGTGTTAAGGTCTGATGCCTGAATTGCCCGTACAGCTCTGAATGATACTCCTCGTTCTCCCCGTTATCCTGCATGCAGATCACGAAGCCGAAATCTTTCATGCGGAAGGAAAACGTCAGCGTATTCATTTCGTTCCGCTGCTCGAAAGGCTCTTCGGTTTCTTCCACCTTAAACAAAAAGAACGACCAGGGCTTGAACTGCTCGAAGCTCAATGGCTGATGCAGGCTTTGCAGGAAATTATGATGGTTGCGGAACTTGTGCTGTAAGGCCTGGGCCAGGTAGAATGGCTCATCAGGGTTGCGCTCCGTCAGGCCGTTGATGATCTCCCGGTATACGAGCCCGTACACAATAGTGCCGGCCCAGAGAAAGATCTCCTGCTCGCTGAGCTCCTTCACTGCTTCGTACCCGTGATTAAAGGTTTCCGAGATCTTCTTCTGGAAAGGGATCATGTGGTTCAGCATGATGTCGGATGCGCAGGGAATACGCAGCTTGCCGTAAGTGGTATATTCTTCATTAAGGTATTTGAACGGCTTGTCGAACAGGTCGAACTGCTCCATCATCCACTGCGGGAAAACCGTCATGTATTCATCTTCCCCGTTGGTAGGGGCACCGCTTAGAAAGCATTTTCGGCCCGAGAATTCAAATCGTTCGAAAGGGTTGTATAATTGTACCGGCATTGCCCTGCGAAATTGCGAAAAATAAATGAGAAGGCTCTTTCGTAAACCCTCATCGCATCCGCTCTTAAAATATGTATCTTTCCTTATGCAATTAAGCTGGTATCCTTTTGATCTTCAGTTGAAGCACACCTTTACGATCTCGAATTACTCCCGCAGCTATACGCCGCTGGTGCTTATACAGATCAGCCACCAGGGGTTGACCGGCTACGGAGAAGCCTCCCTGCCACCTTACCTGGGCGAGTCGCAGGAGAGTGTGCAGGTATTTTTCGAACGGGTGGATCTTTCTTCCTTCCGGGAGATCGACATTCCTGCGATCCATGCGTACCTCGAAACGCTGAGCCCGCATCATACCGCGGCGAAGGCGGCCGTCGACATGGCGCTGCATGATCTCCTGGGCAAGACCATGGATCAGCCCTGCTATCGCTTGCTCGGCAGCGATCCTGCCGCCATGCCTGCCACTACGCTTACCATCGGTATCGATGAGCCGGAAGTATTATTTAGGAAAGTGCAGGAGGCCGGCGATTTCCGCTTCCTGAAAGTAAAGCTGGGTAGTAAGGACGACCGCCGGATCATCGAAACGATCCGGCTTGTGAGCGACAAGCCGATCTATGTGGATGCAAACCAGGGCTGGAAAGAATGGAGCCATGCGCTGGAGATGATCTGCTGGTTGCAGGAGCAGGGCGTGGTGCTCATCGAGCAGCCCATGCCTAAGGAATTGCCTGAGCTGACCGCGCGCTTAAGGCAGCAGAGCCCCTTGCCGATCTTCGCCGATGAATCCTGCCAGCGCCTGGGCGATATCGATGCCCTGAAAGGTGTGTTCGATGGGATCAATATCAAGCTGATGAAATGTTCGGGGATGTACGAGGCCCGGCAGATGATCGCCCGTGCCCGCGCGTTGGATATGGGTGTGATGATCGGCTGTATGAACGAAAGCTCCTGTGCGATTATGGCTGCGGCTGCGCTGGCCCCGCAGGCGGATCATTGCGACCTCGATGGTCCATGGCTGGTGAATAACAACCCCTTTGAAGCGCCCCTGCTGGAAGACGGGAAGATCATGCTGAGCGATCGTCCGGGATTAGGTGTGATACGTTTATAGGGTGAGCTCAGGCGCTTAGCGCACCAGCAGCTTATAGCCTTTGCCGTGTATGTTGATGATCTCTACCTGCGGATCGTCTTTCAGGTACTTGCGGATCTTTGTAAGGTACACATCCATGCTGCGTCCGTTGAAATAGGTGTCGTCATTCCAGATCTTCAGCAACACCTCTTCCCGTTTTAATACATCATTCTGTCGCTGGCAAAGCATAAGCATGAGCTCGGCTTCCTTGCCCGACAGCCGCTGCGTCTTCTCGCCGTCGGTGATCAGCTGCTGGGGATAATCGAAGAGGTAACGCCCGACCTGGAATACAGACTGGTCTTCTTTTTTATCGCCGGTGCCGGAGGTTCTTCTCAGGATGGAATGGATACGGAGCAGCAGCTCTTCGATACGAAAAGGCTTGGTAATGTAATCGTCGGCGCCCAGGTTGAAGCCCTCGGTCTTATCCTCCATCATCGACTTCGCCGTTGCGAAAATAATGGGGATGTCCTGGTTTACGCCACGGATCTCGCGGCCCAGGGTAAAGCCATCCTTCTTAGGCATCATCACATCAAAAATGCAGAGGTCGAAATGCTCACGGTAAAACTGCTTGAGACCCTCTTCCCCGTCTTTGCACAGCACAATATCGAAGCCGCCTTTCAGCTGCAGGTACTCTTGCAGCACCATGCCCAGGTTCGGGTCATCTTCGACCAGGAGAATTCGTTTCTTTATCATTTGCACTGGAAAGGTATGTGTATGGTGAATTCCGAGCCTTTGCCGGCTTCCGATTTCACCTGTATGCTTCCGTTCATCCGGGTGATCATCGTGTGTACATAATGCAGGCCCAGCCCGAATCCTTTTACATTATGGATATTTCCAGTAGGGATGCGGTAGAACTGATATTGCCTGTTGGAACCCGGTAAAAAGCTTTGAAAATCTTCTTCATCTGTTCCCTGCTCATGCCGATGCCCTGGTCGCTGACCGATACCCACACACCCTTTGGTGTATTGCCGCTGCGGATGGTGATGGTAGTATGGCCCGCGCTGTATTTATTGGCATTGTCGAGCAGGTTAAAGATAATGTTTTTGAGATGCATTTCGTCGGCATACACTTCACTGACCGCAGCATTGAGCTCACACACCACTTCGATATTTTTTGCGTCGAGCTGGATGGAGATCTGGGAGATGACCTTCGCGATCAGCTCATGCAGGTCGACGGAGTGGTATACCATTTTAAGCTCACCGGTTTCCATGGTTGCCATGTTCAGCACCCGTTCCACATGCTCGCTCATACGAATGTTCTCATCGTAAATGATCGTTGCCAGGCGGGTCAGCCGTTCTTCGTCCTTGCTTACCTGCGGGTCTTTCAGGGCTTCGCTTGCCAGCATGATTGTCGATACCGGGGTCTTGAACTCATGCGTCATGTTATTGATGAAATCGTTTTTCATCTCCGATAATTTCTTCTGGCGCACGATCGCATAAATGGTATAGCCGAAACAGAATAGCATGATCATGACCAGCAAGCCGGAGGAGATGAAGGCTGGTCCCATTCCCTTCATCAGCAAATCTTCTTTCTTCGGGAAGTACAGGGTGACGATGGCTTTTTCAGGACTACCCTTTTCCTCGAAGAGGTTCGCCTGGTATACATTATCCTTCGTGCCCGGGGGCAGGCTGGTATTGGATGTAAAGTAAACGGAATCGCCGGAATTGCTCTTGATGCGAAGCTCGTAGGGCAGGCTGAGTTTGCGGTTCTGCAGCTCCTGCGCAATGATCGAGTCGATCACCTCTGGTCTTACGCGCTCGCGGAGCGGCAGGCGCATCACATGCATCTCGGTGGCCAGCTCCTGGAACACCTGCTCGCGTTTCGGGCTCTTGTCTGTTTCATCGAAGAAGTCGCGGATCATCAGCTCCTGCGGATGGGGAGGCTCCGGTACCTGGACCACCGGGGGGGCAGGAGGCACCGGCGGAAGAATGGTAATTCCGTTTCCCGATATGATCACCTGCCGCGGCATTGACGGCTTCTTGGGGGTGTTCTTCAGCGATACCTGTACCGAATCAATGCGAAGGCTCGTTTTGCTGAGCACGTGCTGCAGGCTGTCGCTAACGTATTGCCCGTATGTAAAAGAGATCTCGGGCATATCGAAGTCGAACTCCTGGTGGAAAAGAGAGAGGCTGTCGAATTCAGGCGCCCGGCCAACCGCTGTACGGGTATGGGTCGTCGTCTTGGTTCTGAGCGCTGCTTTTGCATTCTTTCGCTCTTCTGCTTCTGTGCGCCTGGCCGCGGCGTTGCGGTCCTTATCCCTGAGAAGCTGGTGAATGATCTTTTCCGATTCGGTGGATGTAGTGGTGCTATGCGTAGTGCTGCGGGAAGATTGTTTCTGTGCCGTGCCTGCTTTGGCTGTCACCGTTTTCGGGGTAGTGGTGATCTTGGTCTTCACAAAGTCCATTACCTCTTCCTTCTCCGTTTTCTTAACTGCTTCGGCCAGGGCCGAATTTACCAGCTGATCGAATATCAGCGAGCGTAACTGGTACGATTCGCCGATATAGCGGAGCTGGAGCGTGACAAGCCCGGCAAGCGCCACCCCCATAAAGGCGATAATGTATATGAGTATTCTTCTGTTCATAACCTGGTGTGCTCTTCTTCATTAGAAGACCTTACAAAAGTAGCCGCCCGCTCTGATATGCAATGAGGCTTTAACACTTTTTAACACTTTTTAACGGCTCTTTAACGAAAGCCCTTCCGGCTTCCCGGTACTTTTGATCCATCAGCCTTTGACTATTTACATAAAAAAGAAAAGAGATATGAAAAGCCTACAATTACCCTTATCAGTCATGTTCGCCGGCCTGCTGGGCCTGGTGATCATTACCTCTTCCGGAACGGGCAAAGCCCAGGATACCAGGAAAAAGAAGAAGCCGCGGAGCGAGGCTTCCAGCCAGCGTGAAGTGATCACTACGCGTTCCGGCGGACGTGTGCATGTGATCTCCATTACGAACGGAGACACCACCGTTATGATCAGCGGAGACGGGACCGGCCAGTTGCAGCATATGCGCGATCTGAAAGGTCATCGTACGATCGTAATGGGAGATGGAAACGAAAAAAGAAATTCCTATACAGTGATCATCAATGATTCCCTGTTGAGCATTAACGGGAAACGCTTCCTGCTGAAAGAGGATTCAGGCCGTTTCGATTTCAACTTTGATTTCGACCTGGATGGCCTGACATTCGATATCCCGCCGGCGCCACCGGTACCGCCGGCTCCCCCTGCTTTTGGTGAAGCGATGCCGCCTGCTCCGCCGTCGCCACCTACCATACTCCGTCTGGAGCGTAACAGCACCGGCGATAAGAATGACATCTTTGTGTACAATTACCGCGACGGAGATAAGGCACTGTTCATCCGTATGATGAAGCCGGGCAGCAAGGAGCTGGAAAAGCTGCAATCGGCCGGGGGTGCTTCCGGGAAAAAATCGCTGAATGACTTTACGGAGATCAAAGTGTATCCGAACCCTAACGACGGAGAATTTAACCTGAGCTTCGACCTGAAAGACAAATCGGAAGCAACCGTGCGCGTTACCGATATGAACGGAAAAGAGATCTTTACGGAAACGATCCGCAAACCCGCGTCCGGCAAATACGAGCATGCCTTTAACCTGAAGGATTACCCGAACGGCACCTATTTCATCATCGTAGTACAGGGAGATCAGCAGGTTCTTCGTAAGATCATCCTTGGTAAATAATAAAGATCAGTAACTCTCATCACAGATCGGGATCACCCCTCCATCCGGCGGGGTTTTCTTTTTTATGACCGCGGAACCTGTTAACATTTTTTAACATGCGTTAACGATGCTTTAACAAAATGGCCGCCAGCACCGCTTTACTTTTGATCATATTAAAACAAGGCAATATGTTTCACTTAAAAAATACAGATATGAAAACGTTCCGTTTAAGACCGGTAGCCCTGCTGTTATTCGGGCTGGTCGTGATCAGTACTTCCAAAGGAAATAAAGCGCAGGCTCAGCCTGCAAAGATGTATGTGCAGCAGGCCGCGGTCGGACAAGCCCCTGTTGCAGCTTATACAGTTGGCCGGGTTCCGGCGGTATCTGCCCTGCCACTCCGGATGAGTGTTTCACCGGGTGTATATACCGCATGGGTCACAGAGAATAAGCTGGCCAAAGCTTCACAAAAAAACAGGTCGAAAGAAGGCTTCCGCCTGAAGGTGTATCCGAACCCTGCGCGTGAGCAGTTCAACATTGCATTCGTGCTTGACGAATCTGCTGACGTGGATATCCGTGTGCTCGATATGATGGGTAATGTATGGCAATCGTATTCCGGCAATGGCGTTTCGGGTGGTGTATATCACCAGGAAATAGACCTGGGCGATGCTCCCGATGGCGTGTACTTTGTACAGCTGCGGCAGAATGATGAGGTGCGTATCCACCGTCTGGTCAAGGGAACGAACTGAGATAAGCAGTAACAAAAAAAGCCCGGCATAACGCCGGGCTTTTTTTATGAATGAAAACATTCCTTGATTATTTATCGAATGCTTTGTTGATCGCGAATACGATGTGCTCGCGGTGAGCTTTCGTGTCGGTGCTTCCTGCGGCAGCCGCCATCATCGTCTTGATCTGCTTCAGGTTGTACAGTGCCGCCGACTGCGCACGGTAATCGTAATTCTCTCCTTTAGAAATATTGATGAGTTGTCTGACGTATTCCTGCTGTAGGTTCTGGCGGATGGTGTTCACATTCCCGGCGAGGTCCGCCTTGAAAATGCCGTCGGTCATCTCCTTCATCATATCGGTCACGGTATAAGTGTTGCCGTAAAGCTGGGCGTCGGTCATACGTTTCAGCACATTCGGGTGCAGCACATGCGCGAGCACGCCTTTCTGGATCGCCAGGATCCGCTCATGGATCTTCGGGTCTTCGTTTCCGCCATTAAAGCCACGACGCTGGATCTGCAAATAAGCATACAGGTCTGCCGGAACATCAAATGCATTCGGTGCGAATACATAATCTGACAAGGCCTTCATCGCACGCTTCTGGTCGGCAGCGCTTACCGGTGTGATCGGCTTCGAGGCGCTTTTCTGCTCCGGGAAGCTTCGGTCTACATACACCCCGCCGATGTAACGGGAAATAACCCCGGCCGCTGTGTTGTATTCCCCGGTGATCATCAGGTATGCATTGCGCATCTCATGATATGATTGCCCGTCTTTCACGTATTTAGCCTTTGCCTTGCTCATCAACGTGTTTGCCAGCTTCATCCGGTCGATCGAGTAGCCGATCGCGTCGCTGGTGAGGTCGTTCACATTCACACGCGGGTCGATTGCCTTACCAGGCGTACGCATGTCATCGGCATCGTTACCGAAGGTCAGCGCTGGTTCGTTGGAACGTGAAACTAATTTCTTTACACGCGCTGCTTCTGCATTGGCGTCATCAAGCGATGGGGTATAGCCGAACTCGATCGCCCACAGGTCGTAAGGTCCGGGTTTGGTCGTAAAGTATTGTCCCTGCTTAGTCTTGTCGAGCGCGATGTTCGCTGCCGGGTAATCCATTACCGAACCGGTCAGGCCGATCTGCGAAGTCTTGGCTTTATCGTTGATCTCTGCCAGCGACCATAATTGAGAAGCCTTCATGTTGTGATTCAATCCAAAGGTATGACCCACTTCATGCAGCACGAGGTAGTATAAGGATTCTTTGATGTATTCTTTCTTTTCGATGTCCGATGCGTCGAAGGCGTTCAATGCGGCCTGTCCGAATTGCGAAGCCTGTAAAAAGTAATTCGCCATGTCGCAATGGTTGTGTGTTTCCGCGTAGGCATTGAGCTCTTCGGTGTTATACAGGTTCAGGGCTGCCGCGTCGAACAGCTTTTCCTGCTTCAGACGGTTGGTAAAGAAAATGTATTCCAGCATAATGTCGGCGCCGATGATCTGCCCGGTGCGCGGGTTTACAAAGCTTGGTCCGTAACCGCCGAAAGGAGGGTTCGGAGAGGAGGTCCATCTTAATACATTGTAACGGATATCGCCTGCATCCCAGGTTGCGGTATCCGGCTGAACTTCGCAACGGATCGCGTTCTTAAAGCCCGCCTTTTCGAAGGCTTCGTTCCAGGCCAGCACAGCGCTCTTAATAGTTTCGCGGAACTCCACAGGGGTTGTATTCTCGATCCACCAGGTGATCGGCTCCACAGGCTCGGAAAGCGCTGCGTTCTTATCTTTCTTTTCCAGGTGCCAGCGGTTGATCACATCGCGGTAAGGTGTCGGGCTTACCGAGGTCATGTCTTCGATCTGCTGCATGAAGTACCCGATACGCGGATCATCGTAACGCGGAACAAATGTATTCTGCGGCATCTCGATCAGGGTATGCTGGATCTTAATGGTCACCGAGCGCGCATCCGTTACGTCAGCGCCGCCACGTACGACCGGAGAAGGATTGTCGTACACATATTCTACCACTACATCCGTGTTCTTCGGGTAGTTGCGGATGGAAGCGTACTTGGTCTTATCCTTACTCAGGTTGCCCAAGGAAAAAGCAGTTCCCGGCTTAGCCATCGGGTTCGGAGTAGGCTTGATCTGCGAAAGATTTTCACCCAGGAATAATTCATCTGCCTTGATCAGGTAGCTGTCGCCTTCTTCTGCCACGATCTTCAGGGAAGCCAGGATCGGCTTGTTGATGTTCGCGTTCGATGAACGGCTGATCGCATTGTTAGGATCGAAATAATAGCTGGTATTCTCTTCCGTAAATTCAATCCGGTCGAAATACTTGCGGATGGAGAAGATCTCGTTGTCGCGGAAAGCTCCTTTGAATGCACCGGCCGCCACCACGCCGTTCTCGGCATAGTTGAAATAGATGTATTCTTTGTCGAGCTGGCTTTTGCTGATCTTCATGTACGAAGTTCCTGTAACGGTATCCTGGTACATGGTGAAAAGGCCATCCATGGTTTTGCAGGATTTAACCGTTTCCTTAATGCTTTTCTTAGCATCTTTTTTAGGTGCTTCAGCAGCAGGTGCGGGGGTATCACCTTTTTTCTTTTTCTTTTTATCGGCGTAGGCCGGGCCGGATAATACCGAACAGCCTATGATCACCGATAAAGCAAGGGTGCTGTATCTTTTAATCATC
>CALNCF010000046.1 GCA_937875035.1 uncultured Sphingobacteriaceae bacterium
CCCGATGAGGCATCCTTTACATACCCGCTGATGGTGTAGCGCTGCGCCATGCCGATAGCCGGGAGCAGCGCCAGGAGCAGTATGAAGAGCAGGGCCTTGCGCACAGGCGGTTATTGTTTGATCACCTTGCCTGTTACCTGCGAGTCGTTATTCCCGATGCGAACGAGGTACATGCCTTTAGCCAGGTTTTCGAGCCCGTTCCACTCTACCTGGTTCAACTGGTTGGGTAATACCGTGCTGCGTTTGAAAAGGACGATCCTTCCCAGCTGGTCCCTGAGCTCGATGTCGAGGTTGGTATCGGAACCACTCCTGAAATCGAAACGCAGGGCTTCATTAAAAGGGTTCGGGTATATGCGGATGTTATTTGCTTTTTGGGTGCCGAAGCCTGAACTGGTCAGCTTCAGGTATGCTTTCTCAAAATCAGGGATGCCATAACCCAGGTCGTCGTCAGGATCGGTGTATTGATCCGATACTGATTCGATCAGCTCTTTCAGCTCCTGGTTGCTGAGGCTCTTGCGTGCGCTCCATAAGCAGGCGCTCATGCCGGCCATCACCGGGGATGCGTAGGAGGTGCCGCTGCCATAGCCAAAGGAGCCATCCGGCTCGGCTACGTAGCAGATCGCTCCCTGCCCGGATACATTAGGCTTTACACGCTGGTCGGCGCTTGGTCCGCGGGAAGAGAAAGCTGCCAGGGTGCCATCAGGGAACGTGGCGCCAACAGCCAGCACACCGCGCGCGTCGGCGGGAGCAGAGATGTAATGCCAGCTATCATTGCCCGAATTACCGGCAGCTACGACCACCAGCATACCCTTTGGTCGCCCAGAGCGCCGCTGATGCCTGAGAGCTTGCTGATCACCGTGGTCAGGCCGTCCATGTCGGCATAGGTATGATTCTGCGAAGCGTGGTCAAATTGTGTATAGCCAAGAGAGGTGTTGATCACATCTACCCCGGCAGAGTCGGCGATCTCTGCGCCTGAAACCCAGTTGTATTCTTCAATAATATATTCGGTATCGGCATCTTCGGTACGGATCAGCCAGTAGTCGGCTTCGGGCGCGGTACCGATGTATTGTCCGGGTATAAAGCCTCCCATCAGCGAGAGCACGCTGGTGCCATGCGAATCGAAGCCATATACAAATTCCGTGTTGTTCACTACATCCCAGGTACCCTTGATCCGGTCGTATTTGCGTAAGCTGTCGAAGACCGGGTGTGTGTCGGCTCCGAGAAACCCGTCGTCGATCACGGCAATGGAGATCTTTCTTCCGGTCAGGCCCCGGTCGTGCAGGATCTTCCCGTTCAGAAGGTTGATGTGATTATAGGCCGGTCCATAGTCGAAAGGGTCGAATGTGGTCTTCTGCGCGCTGCGGTCCCGCTTGAATTTATCGGTCCTGGTTCCACTCTTATCGAGGTTTGAGCCGAATACTTTTTTATAGGATCGCACAAAAGACAATTGCCCGATCGCGATCATCGATGCGGTATCGGAAGCAACGGTTACCGTGTTGAGCCATTTCGAGCGGGCGATCACCAGCGCTCCCGCATGCTTAATGCTGTCGAGGTAAGCAGGGTTTACGGGCAGGTCTTCTTCCGTTACGGCAATGCCTTGCATGTTCCGGCGGTCGATGGCTCTTTGCGATAAAAATTCATCGGGGCGACTCAGGGAAAACGGGCTGTCGTTTTTGTCTTTCAGGAAGATCACATACTTATCCTGCGCGGAAGACAGGCTGTATACAAAAAGGAAAATAATTCCAATCAGCTTTTTCATAATGGATGTTTAATATCAGTTACCAGTGTAAACCTGCAGGTAAATATAGCCAGAAGTGATCGCTCCTGTGCTAATATCTTTGTCGAGCATCTTTACATGCCGTTTCAGCAGCCCAAAATCCTTGCCATAAGTTTCTTCGGCATATTCTTCGCGGATGAGGTTCTGGTTGTCGAGCTGCCTGACCAGGGTAGCCGGGGTGCTGCTCCCGTCGGGCAGCGTATAAGCGATTCCCGTTTGCAGGTAACGGTAATCCTGCGGGGGCAGGGAATTATAGGCGTTGCCGTTCCAGGTGATCCCGGCGCTGACCGGAAACACCATTTTTACATAACGTGTGTTCTCGTCGTTGT
>CALNCF010000047.1 GCA_937875035.1 uncultured Sphingobacteriaceae bacterium
AAGATGAATTCATAGCCGTTCGGTACAAAGAAGCCGGCGATGATCACCACGAGCAAATGGATGTACAGGGCAAGCCGGGTATCGAAAATAACCCGGATAATAATGGGTACGATACAGTAGGGGATAAAGTACAGGCTCGGGAGCTTCATGCGCAGGGCCCACGACAGTACCACGAGCATCGTGGTTACGATCAGCAGGATGATGAACATCTTCCGGTTATCTGCATAGATATCCTTCCGGAACATCGAAAGGAAGAACATGAGGAGCGCCAGGATCAGCCCGATGAGCAATACCTGCCCGAGGGTCACGATCCATTTGTTTCCAAGCATTCCCAGCCGTTTGTCGTATTCGTTCTTAAGCGATTCGAGCACCCTGAATTTGCCTTCGTCTACAATGTTCCCGCTCTCAATAATCACATCATCCTTCTTACTCATTCCCTTGCTCAGGGCGATCTTCTTGATCTCTTCGCTGGTCGCTTTGCCGGTAAGGTCCTGGTCGTAAAAAATAGTAGGTGTCAGCGAATTCTGGATGGCAAGCAGGATGATGCTTGTATCAAGCTCATGATCCTGCGGAATTTTCCTGCGGATCTCTTTATAGGCTTCCCGGAGTAACAGGTGGCTCCCGAACGACGACAGGGTCGCGTTTTTCCCCTTCACCACGTAAATTTCCTTACCGGGTGTATAGGGTTTGTGCTCGTTATTTAATTCGATAATGCCCCGGTCCAGCACGTACCTGGTCAGGCGCAGACCCGTTTTCTCATTTTCGATCTTTCGTGATGATTCCACGGCTCCGTATGAGGAGTTCCAGGCTCCCGAAAATTCTTTCCTGAATTTATGGATGATGGCAGAATCCTGTTCCATATCCACCCGGTAATAGGGGATCATCCCGGCAATCACCCGGTTCTTTTCCTGCTCATATTCTTCGGGGGTCTTGTCGATCGCGAAATCGAACGGAGCCAGCAGGCGCTCATGCATCCAGGGCTTGCCCTTTTCGAATTCGTATTTGAACTTCCGTCCTTTAGGCAATACGAAAACGATGATGGCCACGCAGAATACCATCATAATGTATTTCAGGTAGTCGGAATTAAAACCGGCAAGGCGATTGTTTTGTTGATCCATACGTGATCAAAAATAGGATAAAAAGCCGAACAAGTTCGATGGCCAGAACCCAATTATATTGGCCCCGGATGCGATAATTCAAAAAAATGCCTAATTTTACGCCCGGTTATCAGGGCGTCCGGTATTTTGTTTTTGATATTGAACCGATTGATTATCTATTAGTTAAAATAATTAATAAAATTTAAAATGAAAGAAGTTTATATCGTAGCCGCTGCCCGTACACCCATGGGAAGTTTTAACGGAAGCATCTCGGCATTAAGCGCAACCCAGCTCGGTGCCATTGCCATTAAGGAAGTCGTAAAAAGAGCCGCTATCAAACCGGAAGATGTGCAGGAAGTATATATGGGCAACGTATTGTCGGCGAACCTCGGACAGGCGCCTGCAACCCAGGCTGCAAAATTTGCGGGTCTGCCGGATATTCCTTCTACCACGGTAAACAAAGTATGCGCATCGGGAACGAAGGCGATCATGCTGGCTGCGCAGTCGATCATGACCGGGGCCAATGATATCGTAGTGGCGGGTGGTATGGAAAGCATGAGCAATGCGCCGTATTATCTCGATAAAGCACGTACAGGTTATAAGCTTGGTCACCAGCAGGTCACCGACGGACTGATCAAGGATGGTCTGTGGGATGTGTATAACAATTATCATATGGGTAACGCCGCTGAGCTGTGTGCGGCCGATTGTAATATCAGCAGGGAAGAGCAGGACGCGTTTACAGTAGAATCGTACAAGCGCGCGCAGGCTGCTGCCGAAAAGGGATTGTTCAGCGATGAGATCGTTGCTGTGGAAATTCCGGGTCGTGGTGGCGACGTCACCCTGGTTAAAGAAGATGAAGAGCCTAAAGCGGTAAAGTTCGATAAGATCCCTTCATTGAAGCCTGTGTTTAAGAAGGATGGAACCGTAACCGCGGCGAATGCTTCTACGCTGAATGACGGAGCTTCTGCCGTGGTGCTGATGAGCAAGGAAAAGGCAGATGCCTTAGGGATCAAACCCCTGGCTAAGATCCTGGGTTTTGCTGATGCGCAGCAGGCGCCGGAGTGGTTTACCACAGCGCCTTCCAAAGCGATCCCGAGAGCGATTGAGAATGCGGGTATTACTGCAGACAAGGTTGATTTCTACGAGATCAACGAAGCCTTTGCCGTGGTGTCGATCGCTAACAACAATAACCTGAAATTAGATCCTGCGAAGGTGAACGTGAACGGTGGTGCAGTGGCCCTGGGTCACCCGCTGGGAAGCTCAGGTTCGCGTATCGTGGTTACTCTGTTATCGGTGCTGAAACAAAACGGCGGCAAGATCGGCGTGGCAGGTATCTGTAATGGTGGCGGTGGCGCTTCAGCGATCGTGATCGAAAATATGCAATAAGATTTCTCAGGTTTACTGAGTAAAAGCACAGCCCTGGCTGTGCTTTTTTTATGCCCGGATAATTTATTCCGTCTGCATTTTCCTGATGAGCTGGCCCAGTGTTTTCAGGCTCTTCCGGATCTCCTCGGTGTACTTCATGCCGAAGCTTAAACGGATATAATTCGAGTAGCCCCCGTTGGTGCTGAAGATCTGCCCCGGCGCGATACTGATCTGCTGCCGGATGGCACGCTGGTACAGATCGAAAGCATTCACTTTCTTGTCCAGCTCGATCCACAATACGTAACCGCCTTGCGGACGGCTCATCTTGATATTCTCCGGGAAGTATTCGGTGATGGCCTGGATGTACCGTAAACACTGTGTGTGCAAAGCTCTGCGGATATTGCGCAGGTGCAGCTCGAAGCGTCCCCGTTCCATGAACAACCCGACGGCCGTTTGTGTGGGCGTGGCCGAAGAAATGGTATGCATGAATTTCTGGCGGATAATATCCTGCTTGTATCTTCCGGGGATCACCCAGCCTACACGGTATCCCGGCGCGAGTGATTTGGAGATCGATGAGCAGTACAATACCAGCCCTTTCTTATCAAAGCTCTTGCAGGTAAGCGGACGGTTTTTTCCGAAGAAAAGCTCACCGTAAATATCATCCTCGATCAGCGGGATCTCTTTCTCTGCCAGCATTTCCACCAGCTTCTTCTTTTGCTCATCGGGCATCGATATGCCGGTAGGGTTATTGAAATTCGTAACGAACAGGCAGGCCTTTATTTTATGACGGTTGATCGCCTTCTGCAGGTAGGAGAGGTTCAATCCCGATACCGGGTCGTGCGGGATTTCCAACACCTTTAAGCCTAGGCTGTTCATCACGTTGAAAATACCGAAATATGCAGGCTGGTCGATGGCGATCGTATCGCCAGGTTGTGTAACTGATTTCAGGCAGAATACCAGCGCTTCCATACAGCCTTGCGTGGTGACGATATCATCCTCCTTGAACACACCGCCCCAGTTGAACGACAGCTTCGCGATCTGCTTGCGTAATAAGAGGTTCCCGGGGATGTTCTCATACGAAAGGCAGCCATGCGAAGTGCTCCGGAGCGCTTCGGTAAAGCTTTTGTTCAGCTTCGCTTTGGGGATGAGCTCCACATCGGGTGTGGCAAGCGAAAAGTGGATCACATGCTCGTCGGTCAGGTTATTATAGATCATCGAGATCATCTCGTTTACGCTCACATCATTCGGGTCCTGGTAGACCTGTTCGGAGCTGGGCATTTTGGGGAGCTCGCGCGGAGTGAAGCGCACGTAATAGCCGGACTTCGGTCTTGCTTCGATTAGGCCTTTCATCTCCAGTTGCGAATAGGCTTGGAAAGCCGTACTGATGCTGATCCCCTGCTCTTTACTCAGGCTTCGTACGGATAATAATTTATCTCCTGCATTCAATATTCCCTGTTCGATCAGGTGCTCGAACCGCTCGGCTACCTGTTGGTAGAGGAAGTCGTGACTGGTGTCGGAATAGGTTTCCATATAAAACTGTTATGGTCAAAAATAACAAAAGTGAATCTGTTTTTGTAAGGAAATACCATGTTATTTTGTGCCTATGAAGAAAGACCCGAAAGCATTTTTTGCATTGGCTATTGTAAGTACCGTATGGGGAACGACCTACCTGGCTTCGCGGATCGGAGTACAGTATATGCCGGGCTTGTTCCTGGCTGGTATCCGCCAGCTGATCTCAGGGTTGATCGTGGTCTCGTTCTTCCTTTTGAAAAGGCACTCGCTGCCTCCGGTCAAAGACCTGAAAAAGATCGTGATGCAGGGCTTCTTCCTGTTATGCCTGAGTAATGGTTTGATGAGCTGGGCTGTGCAGTATATCAGCAGCGGGCTCGCGGCTATTATCGGGGCACTGGTACCCATGTTCATGGTGCTGTTCAGCATGTGGATGGGTAAGCTCCGGAAGCCGGGTATCATCTTGTTTGCGGGTTTGCTGCTGGGCTTCGCCGGGATCGGTATGATCTTCTACGATTACCTGGCACAGGTAATACAGCCGGGCTTTATGATCGGCATCGGGCTGGCTTTTATATCGGTGTTGTCCTGGTCTTTCGGGTCTGTGTATTCGATGGGTAAGATAGATGGCATGCACATTATGTTCGTGGCATGCTTGCAGATGCTGAGCGCGGGGATGATC
>CALNCF010000048.1 GCA_937875035.1 uncultured Sphingobacteriaceae bacterium
AAGACATTGTACACCCTGCTATCGAAGCCATGTTCACCATTGATGAGGAAACCGGCATGACCGGCGCCATCAAGATAGACCCTTCTAATTTTACAGGCACGATCCTGCTAAACCTGGATACTGAAGAAGAGGATGAGCTGACCATCGGCTGTGCCGGCGGCATCGACACGAATACAAGCGCTAAATACACGGAGATCCAGACAGAAGAAGGCTTTGTTTCGTTCAGGATCATGATCAAAGGCCTGATGGGCGGGCATTCGGGCACAGATATCCATCGGGGAAGAGCGAACGCGAACAAGCTGATGAACCGCCTGCTGTATAAGGCCAGCCAATCTTTCGATCTCCGGCTTTCTTCGCTGGATGGCGGAAGCCTGCGCAATGCGATCCCGAGGGAATCGACCGCCATTGTGGTCATCCCTGGAAATGAGCAGGAGAAATTCACCACGTTCGTTACCAAGTTTACGGCGATCCTGAAAGAAGAATACAAGACCATTGAAAGCGACTTAACGCTGGAATGCCATACGACAGGCATACCGGCTTCGGTGATGAGCCCGGAATACCTACCTAAGGTATTACAGGCGATCTATGCCGTACCTAACGGCGTGTTCCGCATGAGTCCCGATATTGAAGGGCTTGTGGAAGCATCGACCAACCTGGCCAGGGTGATCGTGAAAGACGGAAGCTTTATTACCCAATCGTTGCAACGCAGCAGCGTGGAAAGCACGAAGGAAGATGTATCGCTTTCGGTGAGGGCTGCCTTTGAGCCTATGGGCTGCGAAGTGCTGCAAAGCGGGGATTACCCGGGATGGAAACCGAATGCGAATTCGGCGATCCTGAAGCTGATGCTCGAACTTTATAAGGACCACTTTGATCATACCCCCCAGGTGGGCGCCTGCCATGCAGGCCTGGAGTGCGGCATACTCGGGTCACATTTCCCGGGTATGGATATGATCTCTTTCGGCCCGACGATCCGCGGAGCGCATTCTCCGGACGAGCGGGTGGAGATCGCTTCTGTCGGAAAATTCTATGATTACCTGCTACATATTCTACGGGAGATCCCGGTAAAGTAATACGGATACCAAACAATTCAGACAAGAGCAGGAGCGCTTATACGTAACCCTGCTCTTTTTTTATGCCCGGAAAAATGATCGGGGAACCAGCGAGGAGAGACTTCACCCTGTCGCCCCGTCTTCATTTGTAAAAATCTTATACTTCGAAGCGCTTCACCGATTCATCCCTCGCAATAGCCTGCACCAACTCTTTATGCTTAAGGGAATGCCCCCGGACTTCCCAGGTCAGTATCCATTCCATATCATGCTTCATCTGCCGGATCAGGCGATATTTCAGCTTATATCCTGCCATCAGCTGTTCATAACGATCCAATGCACCTTCTGAAAAGTCGCAGCGGATGGTATAGGTTTTCGTCTGATGAAGGTTATCGATATAGGTTTCCACATAAGGTAATACGGCAAGCACGAACAGGATCAAAGCGCAGGCGCAGGCTGAAGCAAAATAATACCCGGCTCCTATTCCCATACCTACGGCAGCGACCGCCCAAATGGTAGCGGCCGTCGTGATCCCGTTCACCCGGTTGTCGCCGTGAAAGATCACACCTGCCCCCAGGAAGCCGATCCCGGTAACGATATTGGAAGCGATACGGTCCGCGTTGGCATGCCCTCCGATAATGATCGACATCATGGTAAAAAAACAGGCGCCGACAGAGATCATGATCGTGGTACGGAACCCTGCGGCTTTGCCCCTGTATTCGCGTTCCGCGCCCACCAGTCCGCCCCATAATCCCGCCAGTAAAAAGCGGAGCAGTATTTCAGCATTGTATTCCATAGCTCTTATTGAAGATGAATTCGTTTGTTATGGTAATTTAAACATAATTGGCAGGATAACCCGGCTTGCATTACAAAAATCATTTTCCCCGGAAAGCAAATATCTATGTATTATCTTTAGCCTGTCCGGCCGTTATTACATAACCAAAGCCGGAAACACAACAACATATACCTCATGGATCTCTCAGCATACACAGGCATCTTATTTTACACCCTTCGCTTCCTGGCTATAACATCAGGTATTGCCTGTATCATCCAGGCCATCATCATCCTTACCCGTAAGGGTAGTCCTGCTATGCCCTTCAGGCTTTTTTCCCTGCATAACCTCGCAAGCTTCACAGCAGGCTTCAGCTTTACAGCTCTCTCATTTTATCCTGCCATGTCGAACAGCCTGGCACTCATCTGCCTTTCCCTGGGTACGGGCATCCTGTTCATGTATATGTTCTTTGTGCTGGTGCAGCAGGTACAAAAGCTGATCAAAAAACGTGCTTTCCGGGTCACGGACATCCTGGGACAAAGCGCTGAAGTATATATCCCCATTCCTGCGAAGAGATCCGGCAAAGGAGGGATCATGATCAGTGTAAACGGTTATATCCACGAGCTTCCGGCTATGACGGAACAAACGGGCATTGAAGCCGGGGCGATCGTCAGGATCACGAAGATCGACGACCGGAATATGCCGATCGTGGAGAAGGCTTAGCCTTACAATTCTTCATGAGTATGAACCGGGAGGTACATAAATTAACCTGATCCCGAAATGGTTTTGGTTTCAGTGGAAAAAACAGGGTGTGATCCGTTCCGCTTTTGAAAAAAATTCCATAGATTCAAAATACACCAAACAAAAAGAAGATGAAGACTTTACGCACCATCCTGATCGTTATTATCGCGCTGATCGCGCTGCTGCTGATCATTGCCTTATTCACTAAGAAAGATTACAGCGTACAACGCGAAGTCGTGATCAACAAACCTAAGGAGGTTGTGTTCGACTATGTGCGTCTTACCGCGAACCAGACCCATTACAGCAAGTGGTGGATGATGGACCCGAATGTACAGATCACGATGACGGGTACCGACGGAACACCGGGATCAGTGGCAGCCTGGAACAGCAAGGAAGCCGGCCAGGCGAAAACAACGACAACGCAGGTTGCAACCCCGCTCGCCACCAAAATCTGCTCCATCATTGATAAAATGAACAGTCAGAAAACAAGCATGGGGAATCAGATTGCGCAGGACCTTGCACGGCAGGAAAGCGC
>CALNCF010000049.1 GCA_937875035.1 uncultured Sphingobacteriaceae bacterium
CTGTGGGGGCTGGTGCAACAGGGCGTCACGCCGCAGATCGGCTCGCACGTGAACGACCTGAACCTCAACGATCCGCACTTCTACCCTTTTTATGAAGAAGCGGAAAAGCTGGGTGCGGCGATCTTCGTACACCCCTGGGATATGATGGCTAAGGAGAAGATGCAGAAATACTGGCTGCCCTGGCTGGTCGGTATGCCCGCGGAAAGCTCCCTGGCGATCTGCTCCATGATCTTTGGCGGCATCTTCGAAAAGTACCCTAAGCTGAGGGTGGCCTTTGCGCATGGCGGCGGCTCTTTCCCGGCTACCATCGGCCGTATAGAGCATGGCTTCCATGTACGTCCCGACCTGGTGGCGGTAGACAATCCTGTAAACCCGCGTTACCTCCTTAAGCTGATGGGTCCGGAACGCATTGCCCTGGGTACGGATTATCCCTTCCCCCTGGGTGAGCTGGAACCGGGTAAGCTCATTGCCTCCATGCCTTATACCGATGAGGTAAAGGAACGCCTCTTCAGCGGAACCGCGCTCGAATGGCTCGGACTTTCTAAGAATCAATTTACGAGATAATATACATGGAATTCAGTTTAGCATACGCGCAGCAGCAGGACGAGCAGGATACGCTCCGCCGCTTCCGGGATGAGTTTCTTTTCCCGAAGCATGAAGGAAAGGATGTGATCTATTTCTGCGGAAATTCCCTGGGACTGCAACCCAAGCGTACACGCGCATACATCAATGCACAATTAGATAACTGGGAACAATACGGTGTGGAAGGGCATTTTATGTCGGATACCCCCTGGATGTATTACCAGAAAACCACCAAGGAGAGCCTGGCCCGCCTCGTGGGCGCTTCGCCTATGGAAGTGGTGGCCATGAACCAGCTAACGGTGAACCTCCACCTGATGATGCTCTCTTTCTACCGTCCGACGGCAGAACGCTACCAGATCATTATGGAGGCCGCGGCCTTCCCTTCCGATCAATACGCGCTGGAATCGCAGGCCCGTTTTCATGGCTTCGACCCGGAAGACGCGATCGTCGAGCTGCATCCCCGAGAGGGAGAATACACGCTTCGCACAGAAGACATCCTGGCTACCATCAGGAAGCACAAGGACAGCCTGGCCTTAGTCATGCTGGGTGGTGTGAACTATTACACCGGGCAGTTCTTCGACCTGCAAAAAATTACCGAGGAAGCGCACCGTGCCGGGGCCCTATGCGGCTTCGACCTGGCGCATGCCATGGGCAACCTCCCCCTGAAGCTACACGAATGGAACGTCGATTTTGCGATGTGGTGCTCCTATAAATATTTAAACTCGAGCCCGGGCGGGATCAGCGGAATCTTTGTGCATGAAAGACATTCCCTTAACCCGGAAACACCACGCCTCGCCGGATGGTGGGGCTACCAGGAATCTACCCGTTTCCTGATGAAGAAAGGTTATGTGCCTGAACCCGGCGCTGAAGGCTGGCAGATGAGCAATGTACCCGTGCTCACCATGGCCGCGCACCGTGCCGCCCTCGACCTGTTCGATGAGGCCGGCATCGAGAACCTGCGTGCCAAGAGCATCCGTTTAACTAATTATTTTGAGTACGTGATCCGGGAGATCAATAAGAAAGCGGGTTTCGAAAAATTCATCATCATCACCCCTGAAAAACCTGAAGAAAGAGGCTGCCAGATCTCTATTATCTGCAAGGAAGGCGGACGCAATATATTCGACGCGCTGATGGCGGCAGGGATCGTGGGCGACTGGAGAGAGCCGGAGGTATTACGCTTCGCGCCGGTTCCCCTGTACAATAGCTTCGCGGATGTATACCGTTTCGGGGAAGTATTAAAAGGATTGATATAAAAAGCATAGCTCATCCCTTACGGGGGTGAAAACATAAAAAGAAAGCAGACATGAGTAAGCAAGTAACCATTGTGGGCGCCGGTTTAGTGGGTTCATTATTATCATTGTACTTAGCCAAAAGAGGCTACCGTGTAGACATTTATGAGAAGCGCGCCGATATGCGCAGCGCGGATTACGTCGGCGGACGTTCCATTAACCTGGCCCTGAGCCACCGGGGCTTTAACGGTCTGAATGCCGTGGGACTGGAAGAAGAGATCCGCAAGGTGGGTATCCCGATGTACGGCCGTGTGATCCACCAGTCCAATGGTGAAGTTGCTTACCAGGCTTACGGCAAGGAAGATGAAGCCATTTACTCTGTGTCGAGAGGCGGACTGAACATCGCCCTGATGAACTTTGCCGAGCAGGACCCAAATGTGAGCATTCATTTTAACCAGCGTTGCAGCGATGTGGATTTTACGACAGCGACCACTCATTTCGAGCATATGGAAAGCAAGGAGAAGAAGGCCGTGCAGTCTGACCTGGTGCTCTCTGCCGATGGCGCATTCTCGGCAGTTCGCCTGGCCATGCAGCTAAAAACCGATCGCTTCGAATATTCGCAGCACTACCTGGAACACGGCTACAAAGAGCTGTGCATCCCGGCAGGCCCGGATGGCTCTTTCCTGATTGAAAAGAATGCCCTGCATATCTGGCCCCGTCATAATTACATGATGATCGCCCTACCGAACCTCGATGGCAGCTTTACCTGTACCCTGTTCTTCCCTTTTGATGGCGACCCTTCATTCAGTTCCTTAAAGACCGAAGCCGAAGTGAACGCGTTCTTCAGCAAGGATTTCCCGGACCTTGTGACACTGATCCCGGACCTGGCCAAGGATTTCTTCCGGAACCCGACCGGCTCGCTGGTCACTGTAAAGAGTTACCCATGGACCTATGAGGATAAGGTGGGAATCATGGGCGATGCTTCACATGCGATCGTACCCTTCTTCGGACAGGGCATGAACGCGGGATTCGAAGATTGTTTTGTATTGGGAGAACTGATGGAACGCCACCAGGATAACTGGGAAGCGATCCTCCCGGAATTTCAACGTGTACGCAAGCCGAATGCCGACGCGATCGCGGAGATGGCATACGAGAACTTTATCGAGATGCGCGACAAGGTAGCCGACCCTAAATTCCTCCTTCGTAAAAAGATCGAGCAGCTCTTTAATAAGAAATACCCCGAACAATACATCTCTAAATATGCCATGGTGAGCTTCAGCATC
>CALNCF010000050.1 GCA_937875035.1 uncultured Sphingobacteriaceae bacterium
GCTAAGCGCGTTTCGATCTGCCGGGCAATGGCTTCGATGATCGCAGCCCGTTTTTCGTAATGCATGTTCGCCCAGCCGGCTTCCGCTTTCGAGGCGGCTACAACAGCCAGCTCGATATCGCGTTCGTCGGAATTGGGTATATATGAGTACACCGCACCCGTAGCCGGATCGATGTTCTCGATGTATTCCTTGCTGATGGGTTCGATATGGGTTCCGTTGATGTAATTCCTGATGTGCATATTCGTATAGGGATTAAAAAGCCATCGTTCTGCCGCCGTCTACAGCAATGCTTTGTCCGTTGATATAGCCTGCAGCCGGGCTGGCCAGGAAGGCGGCAAGCGCTGCGATCTCTTCGGGCTGCCCGAATCTTCCGGCAGGGATCTCGTTCAGCATCTCCTGCTCTACCTCATCAGTTTTTACCTGCGTTTTGGTGGCTTTCCCGCTGATGATGGATTCCAGCCTTTGGGTTTTGGTGGCACCCGGCAGCACGTTGTTAACCGTGATCCCGAACCTGGCTACCTCAAAGCTCAGGGTCTTGGCCCAGCCGGCTACGGCCGCGCGGGTGGTATTGGAAACACCCAGGCCTTTGAGGGGCTGCTTTACAGATGTAGAGATCACATTAATAATGCGCCCGTAACCGCTGCTCTTCATCGATGGCAGGACAGCCTGCACCAGGATATGGTTGCAGATGAGGTGTGCCTGGTACGCGCTGATAAAGGCATCGGTACCTGCTTCGGTGATCGGCCCGGATGGCGGACCGCCGGTATTGTTCACTAAAATATCGCAGCTATGCTGCTGCATATAGGTAGCAAATATCGTTCTCAGCTCTTCCGGCTTCGAAAAATCGGCTACAAGGAATCGGTGGGTTTGCCCGGCGGTGGTATCCAGGCTGCCTGCTGCCTGGCGCAGGGCTTCTTCGTTCCGGGCAATGAGGGTGATCTCTGCGCCTAACATGGAAAGCTCTGTAGCAATGCTTTTGCCGATGCCTTGCGTACTTCCGCAGACAATCGCTTTTTTACCGGTAAGATCTAAATTCATCATTAAAAAATCTGCCCTAAAGATAGAACTTTGAATGTAAATTTCTCCCCGGTAGGGCCGTAAGTTCTGCGACAAAAAATGGAACGGTGGATAAAAAGAACAAGGTATTAAATCGATTATCTGCTATATTTGGCTTAGCAACGCATCCGTACGGAAACGGTACGTTCCATTTTCAGTAACGATTATTCATTTCTTAATCTGCTTAATCTCATGGCTATACTCCGCCCTTTCAATCTCCTCAAATGGATCGATGAGAATCGTCATCTTTTAAAACCTCCTGTCGGAAACCAGACCATTTATAAAGACACCGGCGATTTTATCGTGATGGTGGTCGGCGGCCCGAATTCCCGCAAAGATTTTCATTATAATGAAAGCGAAGAGCTTTATTACCAGCTCGAAGGAAACATGGTGCTGAAAATTATCGAAGACGGCAAGGCGGTCGACATCCCGATCAACGAGGGCGATATGTTCCTGCTGCCGGGCAAGACCCCGCACTCTCCGCAGCGCCCGGCTAATACCGTAGGGCTGGTGATCGAAAAGGTACGCAGCGCAGGCGAGCAGGACGGCTTCCTTTGGTTCTGCGAGAACTGTAATGAAAAGCTGTACGACGAGTACTTTGCCCTGACTGATATTGTGAAGCAATTGCCGCCGGTAATGGAGAAGTTTTATTCTTCTGAGGATAAACGTACCTGCAACCATTGCGGCGCTGTGATGCAGCCGCCTGTAAAAGCTTAAGCAGCGCTCCTGCGGTTCTCTTGACAGATTACCTGTAATTAATACATTTGTCGCGCCGGGATTTTACATACCCTACGGGCGATGCGATATACTTTATGCTGAAAATAGACATACACACTCACATTATTCCTGAGCACCTGCCTAAATGGGCAGAGAAATTCGGATACGGTGGGTTCATTAACCTCGATCATCATAAGCCTTGCTGCGCAAGAATGATGATGGATGATAAATTCTTCCGCGAGATCCAGAGCAATTGCTGGGACCCTGAGGTCAGGGTGCATGAATGCAACCACCATCATATCGATGTGCAGGTACTTTCCACGATCCCGGTGATGTTCTCTTACTGGGCCAAGGCGCAGGATGCGCTCGACGTATCGATGTTCCTCAACGACCATATTGCACAGGTGGTGCAGCAATATCCACAGCGCTTTGCGGGCCTGGGTACGATCCCGCTCCAGGACATTGAGCTGGCGGTGAAAGAACTGAGAAGGTGCATGCTCGAGCTCGGGCTGGCCGGTGTACAGATCGGCTC
>CALNCF010000051.1 GCA_937875035.1 uncultured Sphingobacteriaceae bacterium
GCAGGGATTCCAACTGGTGCTGTGCGAAGAAGGTCTTGGTGGCGTTATGCCCCAGCGTCATCTTACCGCCGAACTCTTCCACACCGGCAATGATCCGCAGCAAGGTAGATTTACCCTTACCATTGGCGCCGATCAGGGCGATCTTATCCCCCTTCTCGATCACCGCAGATGCTTTTTCCAGGATATCGATATTCGGGTACGACTTCGAGATGTCTTCCAGCATACACACATGGCGGCCGGAGACCTTAGAGAATTTGAAGCGGAAATTCACCGCAGCGTTATCATCAACCACATCGCTCACGCGATCCATCTTATCGAGGGCCTTGATCCGCGACTGCGCCATCTTAGCTTTGGAAGCCTTGGCGCGGAAGCGCTCGATCAGTCTTTCCTGCTCTTTAATATATTGCTGCTGGTTCTGGAACTGCGAACGCTGGATCTCCTCGCGGAGCTCGCGTTCTTCCAGGTAAAAGGAATAGTTGCCTGCGTATACGGTCAGCTTCTGATGCTTCGACTCTACAATACGGGTAACCGTGCGGTCGAGGAAATAGCGGTCGTGGGATACGATCACATAGGCTCCCTCGAAATTATTCAGGTAGGTTTCCAGCCATTTAATGGAAGGAAGGTCTAAGTGGTTGGTCGGCTCATCGAGCAGGAGCAGGTCGGGCTTCTGCAGCAGGATCTTGGCCAGCATCACCCGCATCCTCCATCCCCCGGAGAAGGTAGCCAGCGGACGCGATGTATCTGCCGCCGAGAATCCCAGTCCCGCCAGGATCTCTTCCGCTTTGTATTGAATATTATAGCCGTCGAGCGCTTCAAATTCCTCCTGGTAAGCGCTCAGTTTATACAGAAGATCATCCGTATATTCTTCTTCCATCTGTTTCAGCACACGCTCGATCTCATCGTGCAGGTAGTTCTGGCGCTCAAAGGCTTCCATGGCTACATGCAGGATGCTGTGTTCCGACTGGTACGAAAGCAGGTCCTGGTTCAGGTACCCGATCTTCAGGTCTTTCGTTTTGGATATATTCCCCGAGGTAGGCTTATACTCTCCTACCAGCACTTTTAACAGGGTGGTCTTACCGGTACCATTGGCGCCGATCAATCCTATCTTTTCACCCGGCTTGATGTGCCAGCTGGCTTCTTCGTATAGTGCTCTTGCACCGAATTCAAAGGTTATATTATTTAATGCGATCACGTTTTTTCTCTCCAGCCGCAAAAGTAGCATTTTTTCTCCGTAGCGCCTCGGCTTCCGGGTCGGGGAATCGCGCGGCGGCGCGAATTCATTTCCTTTCCGATTTTATTACCTTTGCTGCAAAAGCAAGATACATGGATCCAAGGTTAGAAGCTTTCGGGCGCTTATTGAATATTATGGATGAACTGCGGGAGAAATGTCCCTGGGACAGGAAACAAACCATGCAGACCCTCCGGCACCTGACCATTGAAGAAGTGTATGAGCTTTCAGATGCCAT
>CALNCF010000052.1 GCA_937875035.1 uncultured Sphingobacteriaceae bacterium
CGCCGAGAAATGGTCTTCCAGATACGTCTCCAGCCGCTCCAGCGACAGGCCTTTCGTTTCCGGCACGAACCGCGCCACGAATGCCAGCGAGATCAGGGTATTCCCGAACCCTGTGCGTGAAAATTATTCCGGGATGATCGCCATCAAGGGCCTGGTACGGAATGCCCGTGTGAAGATCACCGATATTAACGGCGGACTGGTTTACCAGACTACGGCAGAGGGCGGACAGGCGGTATGGAACGGGAAGAATTTCAGCGGGGAGCGGGTAAGCACAGGGGTGTATATGGTTTTATGTACAGATACGGAAGGAGCAGAAACGCTTGTTGAAAAGATCCTGTTTATCCATTAGGTTTGCCGTATGCTGCATAAAACACGGGGTATCGTATTAAAAACCACGAAGTATTCGGAATCCAGCCTGGTGGTCCATATCCTTACGGAAAAGTTCGGACTGCAATCGTACATGGTGAACGGAGCCCGTAAGAGCAAGGCGAAGATCCGTGCTAATATGCTGCAGCCCCTGCACCTTGTGGAGATGGTGGTGTATTTTAAGCAGGGTGGCGGATTGCAGCGCATCACCGAGCTGAAGAACCAGCCGGTTCTTGTCGACATCCCCTTTGATATTGTAAAGAGTTCCCTGGCCTTGTTTCTCTGCGACCTGGTTTATCATGCCGTGCGCGACCAGGATACGGATGAGCAGATGTTCGACTTCATCTTTAATTCTGTAGAGCTCCTGGATCTGAAGAAAGATCACCTTTCCAATTTTCATCTCTTGTTCATGGTAGCCTTCTCGCGCTTCCTTGGTTTTTATCCTTCTTCCCAGTTCACCTCCCGCGATCATTATTTCGATCTGCGTAACGGTGTGTTCAGGGAGAACATCCCCGAGCATCCCCTGTTTATGATGGATGCGGAAGTGCAGAGCTTAAAGGAGCTGATGCAAACGGGGTTCGATAACCTGCATGAGCTCCACATCCCTTCCGCAGTACGCAGGAACCTTCTTCAGAATCTCATCGCTTATTATGAATATCACCTGGAGAAATTCGGCAGCATCCAGTCGCACCAGGTGCTCGAAGTGGTCCTGTCTTAAGCGAACAAGCGTTTCCCGCAGGTGATCAGTAAAACCGGTAAGAGCAGGAGGGAGCAGGCTGTGATTCCCGCGAACAGGTAAATATATCCCGGCCTGAAAACGAATTGAACCTCATGTGTGCCGGCAGGAGCCGCAACGGTGATATAGGTATAATTTCCTGTGAATACAGGGATTTCTTCACCATCCATATAAGCCTTCCATCCCGGGAAATTGTTTTGCAATACTACGAGCATCTGCGGCGCTGCGCTCGTATAGCTCGCGCGGATATGACCGGGATCAAAGCCGGTCAGGGCAAGCTGGTCGCCTGCGGAGCTTTGTAAGACCTCATTCTTTAACAATGTCCATTCCTCATCCGCGTAACGGATCACTGTACTGTCTTTTTGCAGGGTATCCTGTTGTGAGCAAACCTGTACTGAAAAATAAATAACAGGATTTTTCCATGCCGGATCGCGCAGGTTGCTTTCGGTAAATTCATCATACGATTTCAGGACGAAAGGGCTGTAGCCATCCACACCGGGGTGCTTGTAGAAGATGCCCAGGTTCCATTCCAGCGGCCAGGTATAGGGCTGGTATACGAAGTCGTTAAAGCCCGACACCGCTTTCATTTCGGGCAGGGGGAAACCTTCTGGCTTCTGGCTGATCCGCGCTTCCACATCCTTTGCCGGAGTGTCGGCAATAACGGAGCCGTATATGTTGAGCTGCGTAGCAGCAAAAATATCAATGGCGATCAGCGCGATCAGAAATTTCTCTTTAAAATAAATACCCTTGCGGTAACAAAGCAGGAAGAGGGCTACACTGATCAGCAGCAATTGCAATATGGCCTGAACGAAGATGCGGTCGTACACCAGTCCATCGTGTATCAGGCCGGTATACGTATGCCCGGCATGCCGGTAGCTGTAGAGCGCCAGCGCTGCGAGGATCAATAGTAAGGCCATTAGTACCCGGTGGTACCTGCCCGGAGCATCCCATTGTTTTTGTATGATGAAACGGTTGATAGCCCCGGATGCGAATACGATAAACCCGATGATGAAGAACAGCCGGAACAGCGCCGGGAAACGGAAGAGGTTCATGAAGGGCACATAGCGATAGAGCCAGGTACGTAAGGGTAATTCTGAACCCAGGGAAATACCCAGCATCAGCAGGGAAATAAGCAGGATCAGCTTTTCCTTGCGGGTCATCTTCCCGCTGATCCCTGCGAATAAAAAGAAAAGAATGAAGAGGCCTATGTACCCGTTACTCATCGATAGGTCCGTGCCAAAGAAATCCATATCGGCAACCGTGGCAAAGGGTGTCAGCAGCGACAGCAGCGCTTTGGTTGAAAAGGGATTGGCATTTGCTTTCAGCTCACTCACTCCATCGCCCCGGTTGATATAAGGTTGCATCTCGAGGGTAGCATAGATCAACACACTGCTCAGCAGCAGGAAGCAGGCTGCCGTTAAAAGCCCTGATCTGAGCAGGAACAGCTTTTCCTTTTTAGAAGAATAAAAAAACTGTACGATAAAAAGAAGGAGGAAAAGATAGCCCCCCGTAATGAGGAAGGCTGGATATCCACCGGAAAAAACCAGGAAGAGAAAGAGCGCGCAGAGAATGGCATAGCCGTATTGTTGCTTCGTGAAGAGCGGGTGCAGGGCATAGATCGCCCAGCACATCCATGCCCCTGAGATTACCCAGGTAAGGTGCTGCGCGTTGCCAACAAAAAATCCGCAGCAACCGAAGGCCATGGCAGCGATCAGTGCGGTTTGATTATGATAATGAAAGCTCCGGATCAGCGCGTACATGCCGCAGGCCCCGGCGAAGATGGTCAGGATCAGCTCCGCTTCGACCGTATACATGGAATATCCGAAGACATAGCCCAGCACCCATGATACAGGGTACCATGCGCCGCTTTGCGGATCGGCATAAAAGGGGTAGCCCCCAAGCTGGTAAGGATTCCACAAGGGCAGGATTCCGTGCTGCAGGCATTCGGAAAGAAAATATCTCCAGGGATAGTATTGGTTCGCCGTATCCCATTTTAAGGAACCATGGAACAGGCTTACCTGCCAGTACGCGGCACACACGAACAGGAAGAGGATAATATGATGAAGAATGATTTCTTTCTTGTCGTCTTTCATACAGGGCGGGCAGGTGATTTCCGGCATTCTAAAGTAGAAATTCCAAACCGTTTCCGGAGCATTGTTTTATTCTTCTTCCGGAACAGGCTCCTTCAGCTTGTCTTTCAGTTTCTGGAAACCGGTTTTCTTCTTGCTGGTATCTACCGGGGTCTTAGCGTTCACCGCTGCCGGTTTCTTTCCGGGGATGTCTTTCTCCCAGTCGGCGGCTCCTTCTTTTACCTGCTCCTTAAATTCCTGGTCTTTCTTGAACCAGCTGCTGAATTCTGTTTTTAATACATCCTTGACCTCGCGGCCTTCCTGTTTCAGGTCGGCTTTTATTTTCTGGCGGATCGCGTTCTTATCCAATGCGAATTTAGGGTTCGATACATTCCCGTACATACGCAGGAAGAGGGTCGTCTTCCCGGAGCCGTCATCTTCGATCTCCCCGAACTGCTCATCATTATTAAAGCGTTTCGAACGCTTGCGCATGATCTCGCTCAATAATATTTTCAGGTGATAGTCGATGTCGTTATCGAAGTTATGCGTACCGCTGAGCGTCAGGTTCAGGGCATTGCTCTGGATATCCATTGCCGGGATCGTAATGATACGGTTCCTGATGTCGATCTTGTTTTCGATCGTAGAGAAACGCATGCTCTTCAGCTCTTCCACATCAATATATTTAGCCAGCGCCAGCATTGGCTCGTAAGAGATCAGCTCTCCGTTCTCGATCAGGATGTTCCCGGTTGCGGTAAGCTGCCGGGTATCCATTTGCAGGGCTTTGGAGAATACGGCTTCGCTCTGGATAGAAGCCGACAATCGCCCGCTCAGGTTCTTGTCGACCAGCACATCCTGCGAGAAATTCTTGAACTCATAGAACATCCTGCGGATGTCGACCGATTTGAGATTAGCTTCTACATTCATGCGGATATGGTCGGCCGATGAGGCGTCTACCCGCAGCTTCGCATAGAGCTGCCCCTTCAGGGCATCCAGCGAGAGATAATCTGAATTGAATACCTGGTTCACGATATGGAAGCTGCCGCGAATGTTTTCGCCGGTGAAACGCTCGAAGTTCAGTCTGCCGATGTCGGCCTTGATGTGCGCAATGATCTTCGGACTGATCTTCAGCACATATACCGTGTCGGAAGTTGCCGAAACCCCTGCCGATACGCTGAGCAGCTGGTCGAGGTTCATGCGGTTTGAAAACAATTGCGCGTCGATCTCGATCTGCTGATCGGGCAGCAGCACAAAGGCCAGGAGATTCCGGAAATAACCGTTGATGCGAAAGTCGCTTTCGGAAATTTTCCCGCTCCACGAGTTGATCCGGAGATCGTTGTTCCGGAACTCGAACGAGCCCGTAAATTCTTTGAACTCCAGGTCCGAACGGTCGGCCGTAAAGTGGAGGTTGCTGATGTCGAGCGTTCCTTCCGAACGGATGCGCTCGGTCCCTGCCGAATTATTAAAGTCTTTGATATAGCCTGCGAAGGAAGCGTTGATCTTCACATTGCCTCCGGCCGTTTTTATTTTTTGTGTAGGGATCAGCGGGAGCACATCCTCCATCTTCAGTTGCCCCAGGATTTCCAGCTGCAGGTAAGGGTTGTCGAAATTGCTGATGCTCATATTGGCCTGCAGAGGATTCCCTTCGATCACTCCGGAAAATTCTTTTATGTTGAGGCTGGAGCTTGCCGCGTTCTGGCTCTTACCGTTGGTATAGGCTACCTGCATTTGCACATTCTTCACGGTGCGCTTGCCCAATGTCTGGTGGGTCACCTGCACAGTTCCGTTTCGGATACCTGCCGTGCATATAATGGAAGGCTGGCTCATCTTGCCCTGCACCTGTACATTTAAATAGAAGTCGCCCGTGCTTTGGTAATTCTTCATATAAGAAGCATAACGGTTGGGAAGGAGGCTGAGAAAAGACTGGATGGTCATTTCCGAGCCCCGGGCATCCAGGCTGATATAACGCTGGTTGTCTTTACGGCTGATCTCACCCCTGGCTACCAGGGTCATTTCGGTTAGTTTCAGCCGGAGCTCGTCGAAACGGTAATTTTCTTTTTCAGTGTCGATAAAAAGACTGGCTTCCGACCACAGCTCC
>CALNCF010000053.1 GCA_937875035.1 uncultured Sphingobacteriaceae bacterium
GTGGCCAACCCTTATGTGATCGCTTTAGGGAACCCGGCTACGGGCGCGCACCGTGTAAACCTGGCAGGAGGGATCAATTCCCTGGGTACCACCATTGGCCCTCTGCTCATCGGCTACGCCCTTTTCGGCAGCATTAATGGCGCTGATACCGCCCATACAGGGGTGGCGGCCGTTAAAATGCCTTATATGATCCTGGCAGTAGCCCTGGTCGTGTTTGCCATTATACTCGGCTTGTCAAAGCTGCCTGCGGTGAAGAACGAGGCACACCTGGAAAAGAGCATCGGCGCCCTGCGTTACCCTCAGCTGATAATGGGTATGGTTGCCATTTTCGCATATGTAGGGGTGGAAGTGGCCATCCAGAGTAACCTGCCGGCTTTAATGCAATTGCCGGAGATCATAGGATCGGAGCCTAAATATACCCTTCATTTCATTTCCCTGTATTGGGGAAGCTTGATGATCGGCCGCTGGATGGCTGCGGTCACCGTATTTGACCTTGGCAAGTCTGCCCGCCTGTTTTGGCGTATTGCAGCGCCTTTGCTGGCTTATGGGCTCATTATCCTCGTTAATTACATCAAAGGAAGCCCTGTAAACGACTTTATCGCGTATTTCCCATATATCCTCATCCTGATCGCCCTGTATTTTGTGGGACAGGAAAAGCCGGCCCGTACACTGGTGCTATTTAGCCTGGCGGGTATGGTGATGATGCTGGTTGGATTGTTCAGCACGGGCAGCATGGCCTTATATGCCTTTATCAGCGGGGGCTTGTTCTGTTCGGTGATGTGGCCTTGTATCTTCTCGCTTTCGATCGCTGGTCTGGGTAAATATACCAACCAGGGTTCGGCCTTACTGATCATGATGATCCTGGGAGGGGCCATTATCCCGCCATTACAGGGGCTAATAGGCGATCATTATGGTATGCACATCTCTTACGTCGTTCCGGTAGTGTGCTTTGCTTACCTCGCTTATTATGCCTGGAAGGTGACAGCGGTGCTGAAAATCCAGGGTATCGATTACGAAACAGGAGTGTAGAACCTCGTTTGATAAGAACTATTGAAAAAAGCCCGGCTTTGATAAAGCCGGGCTTTTTTGTTGATCGCCGGAACAGGAGGGAAGCCTGCTGCTCTATTCCAGAAAGCTCTTGTCTTCCGGGTCGAGTGGTCTGCCCGGAGCGCTAAGATCTGTCTTTTCCGGCCGCGGTCTTTTTGTCAGCAACAGGCCCAGAATGATTCCAAGTACCAGGAAGCAGAGGAGGAGCAGGAGCTTCGAAATCTGGAACTCCCAAAGCAATGCCTTGAGCTGGATAGCCTCATTATTTTGCATGATAACGATGGTTGCCAGCACGGTGATCAGGATGATAAAGAAGGTTTTTGCGCGCATGTTATATAGGTTTATATATGTGATTTAATATTATTGATTATTAGTTAGTTATATGTTGTAAAATGTGAATTTGCTATTTGTTTTAGTTTTTAAAAGCCTTTTATCTGGTTTTATTGTTTACTTGATGTTTATAAATATATTGATTAATAGTGTTTTATGAATTTATATTTTAAAATGATCGAAGCTCTTTTTTCATCATTTCTAAGGCTTCCGGCGTGATTTCGTGGCCTCCCGGGTATTGCAGACGCCGGTGCCTGAAGCTCATCAGGTCGAGCCTCGAGAAGTGTTCCCGGAGGATCTCGGGACTCAGGAATTCATCGGCATCGCCCAGCATAAAGAGGGTATTACATATACTCAATTTCTGTGCCATATCGGCAGTGAATTCGCTGGGTAGCCCGGCGCCCCAGAATACGAAATGATGGATAGGCAGCCTGCTTTGCTGGTGCCAGCGGCTGGCTACGGCGGCCCCTTGCGAGAAGCCCAGCAGGTTGATCCGGGTTCCGTGCCGGGGCTGGATCTCCTCGAGTAAACGATCGATATAGGTGACCTGGTCCGCTATCTCCTCCAGGCGCTCCTCACGGGCCATCCAGCTGGCTCCTACCCTTCCGTCGAAGCCCTTTAAATAGAAGCGGGATAGCCCTTCAGGGGCGTACAACACGGTTTCTGGCCCGGCGAGGCTTCCGAATTTCCTCAAAAAATGAAAGGCAGACTGCCCGTAACCATGAAACAGCACCCAGATATCGGTGGTCGATTCGCCGGGTTCTCCCCAACGGAAGAACCGGGCTGTGCGGGGAGTGCTCAGCCTGAAATCTTGTATGGTATTCATAAGGTACTTTTACTTGCTTGAAGGATTAAATCTACGTTTTAAGATCGGGTAAACGAAAACGGAAAGCAGGATGATCAGCGCCCCGGCATAAAAACCGCTGGTCATGTGCTCTT
>CALNCF010000054.1 GCA_937875035.1 uncultured Sphingobacteriaceae bacterium
CTGGCTCAGCACCGACCCGATCGTATGCTCCACAAACCCGGCACAATTATAGGCCGGTATGATGACCGATATCTTCATTTAATAAACCGTTGATAATACAAACGCAGAAAGCGTTTGATAAAGGGTCTCCAACCGATACACCTTTGAATCGCCAGCGATTCGCGGTTCAGGTATTTCCACCAGTGCAGGTGCTTCTTATATTTTTTATAGGTGATCTTTACAGGTGTTCCTGCGGATGGCAGGAAGTTAGCGAAGACATACGCGAAATACAAACGGTATTTCCGGCGGCCTTCCACACTTGCTGTAAGCCGCGTTTCATAATCGCTGAAGGCTTGCAGGAGCTGTATGTTCAGATCGGTGATCACAGAGGATTTGCGGGTAGCGCTTTCATAGTTCCGGTAATAGAACAACGCGACAGGCAAGTGCCTGAAGGTCTGTACCTGCATCGCCAGGCGCACAAAGAAATCAAATTCATCGATCGAATCGTAGGTATGCTGCCATTGGATATGGATGCGATCCCTGCGGATCAGCACGGTGCCGCACCAGGGCGCTTTCTCCATCCAGGAGATCACCAGATCATCGCCGATCACCGGCGACTGATCCCGTCGGTCGAGCAGGGTACCCTGCGCACCTATACGGTACGCGTCGCACCAGATCAGGTCATGCTCACCGATGTATTCCAGCAACGTGTTAATGGCATGCAGGTCGATCACATCATCGCCGTCGAGGAAGAATACATACTCCCCTTTCGCTTCGGCCAGTCCGCGGTTTCTCGCCGCACAGGAGCCCGCATTTTCCTGGTAGATATACCGGACCCGTGGATCAAGCGAAGCCAGTCCTTGTACAATTGCCGCAGACGCATCCGTCGAACCGTCATCCACCACGATAATCTCCAGGCTGGCCTCATACTGGTTCAGGCAGGAACGGATCGTCGTTTCAATGAACGGCGCCGAATTATAAACGGGGATAATAACAGAAACTAATGTCGGGATACTGCTCAAGATCAAATCTTACTTTTAAACAGGAGATTGCTTTCGGGTACAGGCATACCTTCCGTATAAGGATGGTTCTCTACCGTACAGGCTTCATAATCGTGCGACAGCAAGAGCTGCAGGATACGGCTTACCGAAGGATTATTCTCCACCTCGTATTCCATCAGGATATATTGCGGACGGTATTTGCCTTGCAGGTCGAGACCTTTCAATACTTCTTCCTCGAAGCCTTCCACATCCATTTTCATGAGCGCGATCTTCGGCGGATCAATGGCTTCGAGTATCTGCTGTAAAGGCACGGACGCCACCAGGAATTTATTGGCTGTAGCCGATTCCCTGGTGACCACACGGCTCGATCCTAAATTACTTTCGTGGAAAGGACTGAAATAATGCAATCCGCCCGAAGCGGAAAGCGCTACGTTGCAGGTGAACACTTCGCCGGCTTTAGCATTTGCCTGCACATTGCGTTGCAGCAAGGCGAAGGCTTTATACGATGCGTCTACCGCGATCGCTTTCTTATTCGCGCCACAGGTCAGCAGGCAGGTGTACAAACCGAAGTTCGAGCCCACATCTAAAAACACGCCTTCGGTGCGGGCAGCGATATCAAGTGCCAGGTTCAGCGAACGCGGCTCATAGTTTCCATATTGCAGGATGATGCTTGTCAGAAGATCGTTCACATCCAATTGGAACACAGCCTTTGTTCGCTGGTCCTGCATACGGATACCCGCGGAAAATAATTTCCGGAGGAGCAGGATCATACGTGTCTTACCCGGATGGGTAAAGAAGGTATGGCTGTACCATTTATAAAATTTACCCGTCAACGTAACGGGGACAATATGTACCTGCATCTTATGCTTCGTTTATACGGATATGATG
>CALNCF010000055.1 GCA_937875035.1 uncultured Sphingobacteriaceae bacterium
TCCCATACCACGGTATTGCTTGAATTTTCTTCCTTCATAAATAATGGTTTCACCCGGCGATTCCTCTACCCCTGCGAACAGAGAGCCTGCCATCACACAGCTCGCGCCTGCCGCGATCGCTTTAGCAATATCTCCGGTGTGCTTGATACCACCATCCGTAATTCCGGTGTTCCGGTTATTGCGGATCGCCTTGGCACATTCGTACACGGCATACAGCTGCGGAACACCTACGCCCGCAATGATACGGGTGGTGCAGATCGAACCCGGACCAATCCCAACCTTCACACCATCAGCACCTGCCTTCACCAAAGCCTTGGCCGCTTCGGCAGTGGCAATGTTACCGGCAATGACCTGCAGGGCAGGAAATTGTTTCTTTACTCTTTTCAGCATATCGATCACTCCCTTGGAATGACCATGCGCCGTGTCGATAGCGATCACGTCCACACCGGCATTTACCAAGGCCTGCACACGTTCGATGGTATCGGCGGTTACGCCTACCGCCGCGCCTACTCTTAACCTTCCGTGCTCATCCTTGCAGGCGTTCGGGAAATTCTTGATCTTCTGGATATCACGGTATGTGATCAGTCTTATCTACTACCGGTAATTTTTCGATCTTGTATTTCTGGAGGATCTGCTCCGCTTTTTTCAGGTCTGTGCCCTGCGGCGCGGTTACGAGATTCTGCGAAGTCATTACCGACTTCACTTTCTGTTTAATATCTTTCTGGAAACGGATATCCCGGTTGGTGAGGATACCCAGGAGGGTCTTGTCTTTGGATATAATGGGAATGCCGCCGATCCTGTTTTCTTTCATCATCTTCAGGGCATCAGCCAGCGTAGCCTCTTCGTGAAGGGTTACCGGATCCTGGATCATGCCGCTTTCCGAACGCTTTACCTTACGCACTTCTTCTGCCTGGCGCTCGATCGACATATTCTTATGAAGCATACCCATGCCGCCGTTCTGCGCGATGGCAATAGCCAGGGCCGACTCGTTCACGGTATCCATAGCCGCCGAAACCAGGGGCACGTTCAGCTTGATTTTTTTGGTAATGTACGTTTGCGTGCTTACCTCGCGGGGTAATACTTCAGAATAGCTGGGAAGTAACAGGACGTCATCGTAAGTTAAACCTTCGAGGACAAATTTGGATGGGTCAAGATTCATGGCAAATAATTAGAGGTGATTATTTGCCGTACAAAAATAGGATTATTTTTCTAAAAATAATGTCTTTACAAAAATAATCCCGTTTTCGTGCTAATCGATCACACCGATCGTACCCTTTTTCTTGGTTACGGCTCCAGTAGAATCTTTGATCTCGATCAGGTATACATAGCTTCCAACCGGTACTACTCGGTGGCTGTCCTTGTCTTTTCCATCCCAGCCCAGGAACTCGTCATCCGTTTCGAAGACCAGCTTACCCCAGCGGTTGTAGATCTGCATATTGAACTTGTTCGGGTTGGCCGACAGTACCCTCGGAAGGAAGACCGGTACCAGCCCGTTTGGTGTAAAGGCTTCCGGAACCACGATTTTCAGCTCTTTATATATATACGCAATGTTCGATTGCGTTTTCGACTGCACATTGAAAGGATCGTTCACATCCTCATAAGCACGTATAAAGTAATATACGGTGGATTCATAGCTGGTCAGCAGGGGATCCACATCCAGGAACTGGTTGGTACCCGCCGGAAGCGTGTACATGGTATCCTGCTCGCCCTGGTAAACCCGGTATAATTCATAGTAACCGGTACCTACGGCCCATTCCAGGTAGTCGTTCCATTGCAGCAGGTTCTGCCCGTTGCTCATATAGGTAGCTTTTAACAGGATCGGCTTGGCGATGTTCGAGGTATCGAGGGTATTCGGGCAGCTGCATTCCGTGATGATCCTGAACCAGTAGTTCACCCGTGAGCATACCAGTCCGCCGATACTTTCCTCGCGGATTCGCTGGTAAGGTACCGTATCGATCTGGCGACCCAAAC
>CALNCF010000056.1 GCA_937875035.1 uncultured Sphingobacteriaceae bacterium
GCTTCCGCATCAAAGACAGCCTGGCCATACCCTCCGTATACCATACAGTAAACGGGGGACAAAGCTGGAGCGAGCATCCTTCAGCTACCTACGATGTGCTCTTCGGCGCCAGCCCGTATGCAGGTAATACCTGTATCGTTGGCGGAAAAAATTCGATCATCAGGATCAATGAATGGCCCGCGAAATGGGATACCCTTTATACCGATACGACCCAGCGCGTGGTACAGATACGCGCTTTGCAAGCCTTCGGCGAGCATACAATATACGCCTGCTCCTACAGCGGTGTATTCATCCGTAAGGTACACGGAGCATGGAAGAACACCATCTTCCCTTACAGCCGCTTCCGGAGCCTGTATTTCGCCGATGAAAAGCAGGGATGGATCACCGGTGATAAGACATCGAACGGCAACCGTTTCCCGGTATTCGAAACACGCGACGGGGGTGAAACCTGGCAGGGAATGATGCCAGAGCTGATCAGCCTGCACCGGGTCAGGGCCAGCGAGCATTATATATGGTTTGCCGGGCGCAACGGGCGCATTGTCCGTATGCCCAGGCCGTTAAGATAAACGAAGCCTGGACAGGTCTGCATCGTTCAGGGGCTTGGTCACATAGCCTGAAACAAAAGGATACCTGGTAGCCTTCGCCTGGTCGCGCAGGTCGACAGAAGAAGTAACGATATAAATGCGTACCCGCTGATGTACTGCCTGCGGAAGATTCCCGAACTCATCCAGGAAATCCCATCCGTCCATCACCGGCATATTCAGATCCAGCAGGATCAGGTCGGGCATAAGCTCCGGGATATGCTGGTTTTCCCGCAGGAAAAGTAAAGCGGCATCAGCCTCCAGGAAGGGAATGACTTCGTCTTCCATGCCGACTTTCCGCCACTTGATCTCCGATATTTTCTGATGTATCGGGTCATCATCAATCACAAATATTTTCATTAGGTATACAGGGTAAATTAAAATGTAATAATAAAACGGGTACCAATGCCCGGGGTACTTTCCGCGACGATGTTTCCGCCCATGGCCTCCACCTGGTTGCGGGTAATGAACAGCCCGAGCCCTTTCGAATCCTTGTTCTTATGAAAGGTCTTACGGAAACCGAAGAGCTTGTCGGCATGCTTCTTCATGTCGATGCCCAGCCCGTTGTCGCTCACCACCAGCATTACTCTTCCTTCTGAAACAAGTGTCTCAAACCGTACATGAAGCTGCCGTGATTCGTCGCGGTATTTAATGGCGTTCGACAAGAGATTCTGCATGATGCTGTCGATATAGATCTTAGGATATTCCACGTATTGCGCGGCGCTGAAATCGTGCTCGACAATGGCTTTGCATTGCTCAATATCTGCCACCAATACATCGCGGCTGCGGCGCAGCGATTCTTCGAGCCAGATACGCTCCTTCTCCCGGTTCACATCCTTCTTCACCTGCACCACTTCGATCAGCTCATTCAGGGTCTGCGTGGCATTGGCGATCACCTCTTTCAGCATCTGGATATAGGTAGCGCGCTCCTCATCATCGTCTGCATCATGATACAGGCCGATCAACGCGTTAAGGTTCGCTACCGGCGAACGCAGGTTATGCGAAATGATATGGGTGAAATCTTCGAGCTGGCGGTTCTGGTTCGATAAATATTCATTCAGCAATTGCAGCTTTTCGTTTGCTTCCTTCAGGTCGTTCTCCATGTGCTTACGGGCGGAGATATTCCGCGCGAACACGCCTCCTCCTTCATTGCCGATAGGGCTTACGGTATACTCATGCCAGCCATCGGTGAAGTCGAGGTACTCCTCGAACGACTGCGGCGTGCTCGTCGCCACCACCTGGTCGTAAATACGCTCGATCTGCGTACCCTGCACTCCCGAAAAAATATCGTAAATGCTTTTACCGATGAAATCGATGTTCGGGTAAATATTCTGGATGCGCTGGTTTACAAAGGTGATGCGCTTTTCAGGATCGAAAGCGATGTAGCCCATGTCAATATTGTCGAACAGGGACAGCATCAGCTGGTTATTCCGGCTCAATTCATTACGGATATTATATTGCTCCGTAATATCCTGGAAGATGCCATGCACCCGGTAGATCACACCATCCCGGTAATCCGCTTTTCCCATGGCGCGCGCCATACGGCGATTACCCTTAACGGTGTGGAAAGGAAGCTCCAGATCGAAAGTCTTTCCTTCGCTGATGCACGCATGCAGCGCATCGCTAATAAGAGGCCGGGCTTCTGCTGTATAGAACTCGATCGCCTGCAATACATCGATGTTATTTTCGAATCCCTCCATCTCGTGGATCTCGAACAGCTCGCGCGACCATTTCAGATTCTGCTTGCCGGGCACTGAGAGATCCAGCTCCCAGCCGGCGATACGGGCCAGCTTACCTGTTTCACGAAGCAGCTCCTGGCTCTTGCCGATCTCCAGCTCTTTCAGCTTCCGGTCGGTGATCTCGTTCATCAATACGATCAGGGAGATGATCTCACCCTTATCGTTCAGGATAGGAAAGGCGGTCGTATCAATATAAATGCTGGTGTTGATCGTATCCCATTTATTTTCGGAAATACCGAAATCAACTTTGAATTCGGTACGGATCGCCTTCTTCGTATTCTTCACATCCAAGAACGTCTGCGCCGTTCCGAAAGCAACGCTCAGCGGGTCTGTCAGGATATTAAACTCGCCGATACCGTAGGTCACGCTGTCGAAGCCAAGGATGCGCGCCTGCTCACGGTTCATACGGGTGCTGAAGCCGTCCTTATCGTATTGCTGGAAGCCGATCGGCAGGTTGTCGATGATCCTGTTCAGCAGGTTCTCATTATCCCGGATCTGCTGCTCCTGCTCTTTCTGCTTATGAATGTCGGTATGTGTGCCCACGAAACGACGAGGTGTTCCGTCATCATTCCATTCCACGATCCGGCCGCGGTCGAGCATCCAGCGGTACGTCCCGTCCTTACACAGGAGCCGGACCTCCGCAGAATAATAATCCTTGATCCCGGCGATGTGATTTTCCACCTCCCGGTCAGAGGTTTCCACATCATCAGGATGGATCAGCTTCTTCCAGGTAGTATGGTCATTGGCCAGCTCATCATCCCGGAAGCCAAGCAATGCCTTCCAGCGCGGCGAATAATAAACGGTGTTCGTATTCAGATTCCAGTCCCACACCCCGTCGCCATTACTATACAGGGCATAGTTCCAGCGCTGCTCGGCCAGCTTCAGGCTTTCTTCCGCATGCTTGCGGGCAGTGATGTCGTAGCGGATGGAAAGGAAGCTGTCGATCATTCCCTGCTCGTTCCTGATCGGGTTTATAATGGTATCGTGCCAGAAATTCGCGCCAGAACGGGAGATCAGCTTCATCTCTCCTCTCCATATTTTCCCGGCCATCAGCGAGCGGGTAAGCTGCGGACGTAAACGTTCCCATTCTTCGGGATCGTAGAACTCGCCGAAAGGGATCGTCTGCTGCTCTCCCGGCTCCAAACCGGTTACCTGGTAGAACATATCGTTCGCTTCAACGATGTTCCCTTCGATATCGGCAATAGTCACGATGGCTACGCCTTTGAGCGATTCGAGGAAATCGGAAAGAAAAATACTCTTCTGTATCCGGGGCTTCTCCTGCTTTTCGAGCACACGAATAATATTGCCCGTACAAAAGGCGCCGGCGATCTCTCCCCGGTCATCTTTCAGACAGTTATAATTGATGACATAAAATACCTCTGCTCCTTCATCTGTTACGATCTTGTTCGTCCAGGAGAAACATTCTCCCCGAAGCGCACGCTTCCAGCGGCCCAGCACCTGGGCGGCGAAAGGCTGGCAGTCATCGTAACCGGCAACGACCAGGTCTCCAACCCGGATCTCGACTTGCCTGAACCGCTTCACCATATCGCTATAGGTACGGTTGAAATACAACAGCTTGTAATCCGTGTCGATAACCAACACCATCTCCGATGCCTGGTCCCAGACTTGTTTCAAAAGATTAATATCCATGCTCTGTCTATTCTTTTATAGCGACAACTCATAACGGTCTTGTCCGGGTAAGGCAGGTACCTGCTCACAGAAGATCAT
>CALNCF010000057.1 GCA_937875035.1 uncultured Sphingobacteriaceae bacterium
ATCGAGGACATCGGCGATCTGATCGCCGATGCCAAGGCGAAAGCGATCGAGCTGGCAGACGCGGGCTATACGCAACCGGCCATGCGTCACGACATCAGGGTGCTGGGTCGCCAGGGATTGGGAATGGTGTTCGCCGGAGCCAATACCATGTTCAGCGGGCATTATATCTCTGAGCACGATAAGAAGATCTCGGAGAAATTAGGGTATGTATTATGCGGGGGAGATCTGAGCGAGCCTGCCATCGTAAATGAACAATACCTGCTCGACCTGGAGCGTGAAGCCTTCCTTTCGCTGTGTGCAGAACGCAAAACGCTTGAACGTTTGCAGGCTATTTTAAAAGGCGGCAAGCCATTACGCAATTAAAAAAACGATCAGTTAAGTTCCGGAGAGGTTTGGTCTTACCCGGAACAGACCATAAATAATAAGAAAATGCAAGAAGCTTATATCATAGCAGGTTACCGTTCGGCGGTTGGAAAAGCACCCAGGGGTTCGCTGCGGTTTTACCGTCCCGACGACCTGGCATCCGATGTGATCAAAAAATTAATGAGCGATTTTCCGCAGCTCGACAAGACCCGTGTGGATGATGTGATCGTGGGTAATGCCACACCTGAAGCAGAGCAGGGACTGAATATCGGGCGGATGATCTCGCTCATCGGACTGGAAACAGATAAAGTTCCGGGAATGACCGTGAACCGCTACTGTGCATCCGGCCTGGAAACCATTGCCATTGCTGCGGCCAAGATCAATGCCGGCCTGGCCGATTGTATCATCGCGGGTGGCGTGGAGTCTATGTCGCCGATCCCTTTCGGCGGATGGAAGATCGTTCCGAATTATGAAGTGGTAAAGAAGAACCCGGATTATTACTGGGGCATGGGCTTAACGGCGGAAGCGGTGGCTAAAGAATACAACGTTTCGCGTGAAGACCAGGACGAGTTCTCCTTTCATTCGCACCGCAAAGCGGTAGCCGCGATCAGGGAAGGAAAATTCGACGGGCAGATCGCCCCGATCGAAGTAAAGGAAACGTATGTAGACGGGAGCATGAAGAAGAAAACGCGGGAATTCACCTTCCAGGTGGATGAGGGTCCGCGTGCCGACACCGACCTGCAAAAGCTGGCTAAGCTGAAGCCGGTGTTCGCTGCCGGCGGCTGTATCACCGCGGGTAACTCCTCGCAGACCTCTGATGGCGCGGCATTCGTGCTGGTTGTTTCGGAGAAGATGCTGAAGGAATTGAATGTAAAGCCGATCGCGCGATTGGTGAGCTATTCGGTAGCAGGCGTGCCGCCCCGTATCATGGGGATAGGCCCGGTGGAAGCGATCCCGATGGCTTTGAAACAGGCGAGCCTGAAATTATCCGATATTGAGCTGATCGAGCTGAACGAAGCCTTTGCTTCCCAGTCGCTGGCCGTGATCCGCACCCTGGGCCTGAACCAGGAAATTGTGAACGTGAACGGCGGAGCCATTGCTCTCGGTCACCCCCTGGGTTGCTCGGGCGCGAAGCTCTCGGTACAATTGTTCAACGAGATGCGTCGCCGGAATAATAAATACGGGATCGTGAGCATGTGCGTGGGTACCGGGCAGGGTGCTGCGGGTGTGTTCGAGCTGCTGTAATGAAATCTAACTGAAAAATAAAAATAGTTTACCTGCCGGAAAGGGTTATACCCCGGCAATCATATTTTACTGAACGATGGAAGCTAAAACAAGATCACTCACCAAAGGCGGTGAATTTTTAATCAGGGAAACAGAAGCACAGGATGTTTTTATTCCTGAAGAATGGACGGAAGAGCAACGCATGATCGCGCAAACCTGCGATGATTTTTTAAAGGCCGAAGTATATCCGAAGCTGGATGCGCTGGATAACCACGAAGAAGGACTGATGGAATCGCTGATGGATAAAGCCGGAGAGCTTGGCCTGCTGGGCGTTTCCGTTCCGGAAGAATTCGGAGGTTTCGGCAAGAATTTTAACAGCTCTATGCTGGTGACCGAACGTGTGGGCGCGGGGCACTCATTCGCGGTGGCCTTGTCTGCACACACCGGTATCGGTACCCTGCCGATCCTGTATTATGGAAATGAAGAGCAGAAAAAGAAATACATTCCCAAACTGGCTTCCGGTGAATGGAAAGCAGCGTATTGCCTGACCGAGCCAAACTCCGGTTCGGACGCGAACTCCGGGAAGACCAAAGCGGTATTGAGCGCCGATGGAAAGCATTACCTGATCAACGGGCAGAAGATGTGGATCACCAATGGAGGCTTCGCCGATGTATTTACCGTGTTCGCGAAGATCGATGATGATGAGAACCTGAGCGCCTTTATTATTGAGAAGGATTTCGGCGGCATCACCATGAATCCCGAAGAGCACAAGATGGGTATCAAGGGTTCTTCTACGCGCCAGATCTTCTTTAACGACTGTAAGGTTCCTGTGGAGAACCTCTTGTCCGAACGTGGCAATGGCTTCAAGATCGCAGTGAACATCCTGAACATCGGACGGATCAAGCTCGCGGCGTCTGCATTAGGCGCTTCCAAGGAAGTAGCAAATAAAGCCGTGAACTATGCGAACGAGCGTATCCAGTTTGGCATTCCGATCTCCAAGTACGGAGCGATCCGTTACAAGCTGGCGGAAATGGCCATCAAGATCTGGTGTACGGAAGCGGCGACCTATCGTGCCGGGCAGAATATCGACGATGCCTATGAGGAGCTGGTAGCAGGTGGCATGGACAGCGGCAAAGCGAAATTAAAGAGCACGGAGCAATACGCGGTGGAATGCGCCATCCTGAAAGTATACGGCTCCGAAGCCCTGGATTATGTGGTGGATGAGGGTGTGCAGATCTACGGGGGTATGGGCTATTCGGCGGAAGCGCCGATGGATCGCGCCTATCGCGACGCGCGGATCAACCGTATCTTTGAAGGTACCAATGAGATCAATCGTTTGCTGACGGTTGACATGATGCTGAAGCGTGCGATGAAAGGTGAACTCGACCTGATGACCCCGGCCATGAACGTAGCGAAAGAGCTTATGGAGATCCCGGATTTCGGTGATGAGGATACGACCCTGTTCGCGGCAGAGAAGAAAGCGATCCGCAATATGAAGAAAGCGACCCTGATGGTGGCCGGTTCGGCGGTACAGAAGTTCATGATGACCCTGGCGAAAGAGCAGGAGATACTGATGAACATTGCCGACATGGCGAGCCTGGTGTACATTACCGAAAGCGCCCTGCTGCGTGCTGAAAAATTAGTGGGTCTGCGTGGCGAAGAGGCGACCTCATTGCAGATCGATATGGTACGGGTGTACCTGAACCAGGCCCTCGACCAGGTGTACCTGCATGGCAAGGAAGCCATCAACTCTTATGCGGAAGGCGATGAGCAGCGCATGATGCTGATGGGCTTAAAGCGCTTTACGAAGATGGATCCTTATAATGTAAAAGACGCGCGCCAGCGTATTGCCCGTAAGATGATCGAAGAGAATAAATACTGTTTCTAATAGAAAATATTCGTCCTGAATATATAAGCCCTTCTGCTACCGGAAGGGCTTTTTGCATGGTCTTTATTTATCACTCTGCCAACGCTTCTTTATAAACCTTCAGGCATCGTTCCCTGGCGAAGGCATGATCTACGATGGGCGGAGGGTAGCTAAGCTCCTGGAATTCCGGTACCCATTGGCGGATATACCGGAACTCCGGGTCGAATTTCCGCGTCTGCTCGTAAGGGTTGAAGATGCGGAAATAGGGCGCGGCATCGCAACCGCTTCCTGCAGCCCATTGCCAGCCTCCGTTGTTCGACGCGAGCTCGAAGTCGAGGAGCTTACGTGCAAAATAGGCTTCGCCCCAGCGCCAGTCGATGAGCAGGTGCTTGGTCAGGAAGCTGGCCGTGATCATGCGTAGCCGGTTGTGCATAAAGCCGGTGGTATTGAGCTCACGCATCCCGGCATCAACGATCGGGTATCCGGTTTCTCCCCTGCACCATCTCCTGAATTCTTCTTCATGATTTCTCCAGCGGATCTTGTCGTATGCCGGTTTGAATGCAGAATGTACTACCTGCGGAAAATTCCAGAGGATCATAAAATAGAAATCACGCCAGACCAGCTCGTTCAGCCAGGCTTCGCTCTGGTTCTTAGAGATCCTGGCCAGCTCACGGATGCTGACCGTTCCGAAGCGCAGGTGCACGCTGATCCGGGAGGTGCCCTTTACAGAAGGGATGTCGCGCAGCTCCTGGTAATCTTTCAGAACAGCCTGATAACCGGCAGGAGGAAAGGAAATCTCTGAAGGTCTGAAGCCCATCGTCTCCAGCGAAATAACAGGAGCAGCCTGCTGCCGGGAAAAATGATGACTGTATTTTTCCGTGGGATATGAATGCAGGTAGAAGCTGTTCAGCTTGCGGAGCCATTTGTTCTTATAAGGGGTGAAGACCGTATAAGGTTTACCGTCATCTTTCATCACTTCATCCTTTTCAAAGATACACTGATCCTTGAAGGTGTGGAAGCTGATGTTGTTGTCCTCGCATAACATCCGCACCTGCTCATCCCGTTCCTTGGCATAGGGTTCGTAATCGTGGTTGGCATATACTGCCTGCAAACCGGGATGCTTTTTGATCAGCTCCGCGAAGATCTTGGGGGGACGACCGTAGAGAACAGAAAGGCTGCTTCCATGCTGCTGTAATTCCTGGTTAAGCCGTGTTAATTGCTGATGAATGAAGCTCACCCTGGCATCGTCCGGGTCTTCCAGGTGGCCGAGGATCTCCTGGTCGAAAATAAATACGGGAGTCACCTCCCTGTTGTTTTTCAAGGCGTGGTAAAGCCCTGCATTATCATGTAAGCGAAGGTCCCTGCGGAACCAGAAAATAGTTGTCATTCCGTATCAGCAAAAAAATAAACAGGCGTGTAAGATCTAATCCTTGTGCCTGTAAGCGTGCAACATTTCGCTGCGGATCTTCAGGCGGTTCAGCCCTGAATTAAAGACCGGTCCCATCATGCCGTCGATCAGCAACGACAGGTAACGTAGAATAATGTTGTTCCCGGAGGAGCCGTTGTATCGCCAGGTCACTTTGACCATACCCACGGTATCTTCGAGTATCCATTCATCGCGCGACTTCATCTTAAAGCTGATCAGGTCGAGCTCATTGATCACGGAATCGTTGGGCACGGTGCTGATCCGGGTGAGCCTGCCCCTGCCCACATCCGCGTTGGCGCTTTCCCATTCGTAGCAGTAGCCGGGCTCTCCGGGGATACCGGATACGCTGGTTTTCTGGAGGGTATCCATCGCGAACCATGGACTGAACTCGTTGAAATGATCGAAATCGCTGATCAGCTCGAATACTTCCGCTTTGTCCGCATTCACTATGATGGAGCGCTGGAAGACCATTTCTTTCGGAAGCAGGAAGCCGGTCAGAACAAAAACTGCGACCAGGATCAGGAGCCCGATCAGGATGTTTCTTAGGAGTTTCATGTGATGGCAGGTTAGTTAGTTCATTAAATTTAACTTAAAAATCCCAGACCGCACATCCTTATTTTGCCCAGACCGCGCTCAATGCTTCGGGCAGTGCAGGGTAGGTGCAAACGAATCCTGTGCTCCCTGTCTTCTCAAAAGAAGCACGGGTGCTGTCGAGCAATACCTGCGTACGTTCGCCTAATGCCAGCTGTAAAAGAAAGGCGGGAACAGGAATTGGCCAGAAGGGTCTTTTCAGCGTTTTCGCCAGGGTACGCATAAATTCCCGGTTCCGTACCGGCTGCGGGGATACGGCATTGTAAGGTCCATTCATGCTCTCATCCTCGAGCGCACGGATATAGAGCCTGCACAGATCGTCGATATGGATCCAGCTCATCCATTGCCTGCCATTTCCTACCGGGCTGGCTATACCCAGCCGGGCAAGCTTTGCCAGCGGAAGCAGGGCGCCTCCGTTCCTGCTCAGAACGATCCCGGTACGAAGCTTCACCACACGGATGCCGGAGGTGCTCATCTGGTCCACGGCCTGTTCCCAAAGCTGGCAGCATTGCCCCAGGAAATCGGGAGCAGAAGCATCATACTCACGCATCCATTCATCGCCCTGGTGCGTATAAATGCCAATGGCTGATGCGGATACAACGTTCCTTACCTGGTGAGGCTGAGATCGTAGATATGCGTTCAAAATATCTGCGGATTGTACCCGGCTGTTTACGAGCACAGCCTTACGCTTTGCGGTCCATGCCTTGTCGGCAATGCCTTCGCCGGCCAGGTGTACGATCGCGTCGGTATGCGCAAATGCCGCGCTGTCGATTTGTTTCCCGGGAATATTCCACGCGTAGGCTTTTACACCCGGGATAGTGCTTTGAGGTTTCCTGCTGAGGTGCACCACTTCGTAACCTTTTACAAGCAGCATTTCACTTAGTCGTCGTCCTACCAGTCCGGAGCCTCCTGTAATGAGTATTTTTTTCATGCGGTGTTTTCGTTTATTAACCACTTAACGTTAGATTTGGTTTCATCCTGACGAATACCATATCCCCATGAAATATAAGAAACACATTTTTGTTTGTACGAATCAGCGCCCTGAAGGAGCTACGAGACCCAGCTGCGGAGATGAGCGTGGTTCCGCTTTAGTATCAGAATTTAAAAAGCAGATCAAGGAAAAGGGCCTGAATGTAGAAATGAGGGCGCAAAAGACAGGCTGCCTGGATGTGTGCGACTTCGGCCCGGCAATTGTTGTATACCCTGAGGGTGTCTTTTACCAGTTCGTACAGCTGGATGATGTGGCGGAGATCGTAGAATCGCACCTGGTCAATAATATCCCGGTAGAACGCCTGAAGATGAATGTATAACCTAAGCTGAGCCTATGAAGTTACATGCACTGATCGTTGATGATGAACGGAACAGCCGCGAATCGCTGTATCATCTTATTCAGCAGAACTGCGAGTCTGTGCATGTGGCCGGCCTGATGACCTCGGTAAAGGAGGCGAAAGAATTTATAAAGCACACACCTGTGGATGTGGTATTCCTCGATGTAGCGATGCCGCTGGAATCGGGCTTCGAGCTGATCCCATTGCTTGATACCAACAGAACATCGGTGGTGTTTACCACGGCTTATGAGAAGTATGCCATCCGCGCCATCCGTGCAAATGCGGTGGATTATTTGCTGAAGCCGATCGACATCCTGGAATTAAAAAATACTGAGCAAAAGATCCTGTCTATGCGCAGCGGCCGGCGCATGGATGCAGGAGTTTACCGGAAGTCGCTCTCGAACCTCGAACGGAACTACCGGGAAAAGCGCATCGACAAGATCACACTCTCCTTTAACCATGGGATACACATTGTGAACGTGGAGGAGATCATCCATCTCGAAGGAGAAAATAATTATACCACTTTTTACCTGAAGAACGACAAGCCTGTCGTGGTTTGCAAGACGCTGAAAGATTACGAGGATATGCTCGATACGAATGGCTTTATACGGGTGCATAAGTCGAGCATCATCAACCTGCGTTATTTAAAGGATCTCTCGCGGCGCGACGAGCTTGTGGCCGAGCTCCTGGATGGTACGCGTATACAGGTATCGCGGAGACGCTGGCCGAACCTGGTGCAGGCGCTGGAACAATTCTCCGTTAAAAAATGAGCATGAGAAGAAGCGCGATACTTACCCTGTGGTTCACCGTTTATTGCTTCTTCGCTGCAGGACAATCCTACCCTTTTAAAAATTTCAATTCTACCAATGGCTTGCCGACGGCAAGGGTGTACAGCTGTTTCCAGGACTCGAAGGGATACCTGTGGTTCGGAACGGAAACAGGGGCTGTGCGCTTCGACGGGAAAACCTTCTCGGCCTATACGATTGATGAAGGTCTGAGTGACAACGAGATATTCTCGGTCTGCGAGGATTCGCAGGATCGCACCTGGTTCCTGACCTTCTCGGGCAGGCCCTCGTATCTGAAGAACGATACTTTTTACAATGCCTCCAACGACCGAATGCTGGCGAGGATCCACAGTGAAAAGAGTCTGCATACTCTTTCCGAAGATCCGCAGAAACGAATCTGGATCGCGAGCCTGGGACTCGAATTCTTCGTCATGTCTGATAAGGGTGTAAAGAAATATAATCTTGCTTCGCAGGGCGTCATCAAGGGGGCGATCTCTTTTGTACCGCATGAGGGCGAAATGTGGATATGTACCGAAGCCGGGTTTTTCCGTCTGGAAGGAGATTGCATCCGGGCGATCGAAACAGAATACATCCCTTGCAATTTCCGCATGGTAAAGAAGCTGCCCGATGGCCGTATCCTCTTTATAGCCAAAGAAGGGATGATCGAAATGAAGGGGCGTAAGCAGCGCATTGTCGCTCCCCGTAATGTGTTCAGTCTTCCCTGGCCGCTGATGACAGGGATGTATGTGGATGCACAGGAAAAAATATGGATACCCACCCTCGGCAAAGGGGTATACCTGTATGACAAAACACCCGCAGGCTATGTGTTCGACGAATGTCTTTTAGGAGATAAGATCGTGACGAGCGTTGCGGGTGATCATGAGGGAAATTACTGGTTCAGCACGGTAGGAGAGGGCGTGTATCTCCTGCCTTCGGATTACCGGAAATATCATTCGTATACCATGCCCGAAGGGCTGGCGAATAATTATGTGTATGCCGTCTGCAGGGATCATAAGGGTCGGATATGGGCAGGGCTGAACGGCGGACTGGTACAGGTGATCGACGGGCGCGAGGTGAAGACCTTCGACCTCAACCGCGATCGTGCAGCCTATCTGCGTACCATCGACATGGTCAGGGACCGGTACAATAACATGTGGCTGATCACCGACCGGTCGCTGGTAAAATTCCCGGCGAACCGCCTGGAGCCTGTCTTCATTACCGACCCCGGCGCCATGTTCAATACTTCTCCCAAGAATCTCGAAATCACCCCCGCGGGGGATGTGAGCTTTACCACCGGGCAGGGTGTTGTGCGTATCCTGAAGGAAGACGATCGTTACCTCTTTCAGAAGCCGCTCTACTTTGAATCCAAGCGAACCTTTACCCATCATGTGGATTCGAAGGGACGCTTCTGGGTGGCAAGCATCGAAGGGCTTACCTGCTACGAGGGCAGTAAGGTGACCAAGTACGGGTACCGGGATGAACGGTTGCGTAAACGGATTACGGACATCAAAGAATTGAACGACTCGGTGCTGGTGCTCAGCACCTATGGGTATGGAGTACTTTTGGTGAAGTCGGGCAGGGTGCTACAGCAGTTTACCGCGAAAGAGGGCTTGTCGGGAAACATCTGCCGGAAATTGTTTATCAGTGATGATCATACGATATGGGTGGCTACTAATAAGGGAGTCAGTAAGATCAGCTATCAGAAAGATTATTTTTCGATCGCGAAATACAGCACCTATAACGGCCTGCTGTCGGATGATGTGAACGATGTGTACGCCGATTCTTCGGGAATCTATATGGCGACCACCGGCGGGCTGTCTGTTATCCGCGAGATAAGGAATCACAGAGCCTCCGATCCGCCCCCGGTGATGATCAACCGGGTGATGAATGAGCATGAGAACATTACGAAGCATTCGGGTATCCGCCTGGCCTCGAACCATAGCCGTCTCCTCGTCGATTTCATCGCGCTCAGCTATTCCAGTCCGCTGGAGATCAGCTACCAGTACCGCCTGGGAGAGCAGGGTGGCGAATGGGAAACGACGCGGAATACCACGGTAGAGTTCTCTTCCCTCCGTCCGGGTAAATACCGTTTCGAACTTAGGGCCCGCAAAGAGAACAGCGCCTGGAGCGAGCCGGTTTCCTTCAGCTTTAGCATCGCCCCGCCCTGGTGGCTCAACGGGTATTTCCTGGTTCCTTCTTTCCTGCTGGCGCTATTGGTTTCAGGGCTGATCGCCTGGCTCAGGATCAGGTCTTCCCGGCGGAAGGAAACCGAACGCCTGCTCATCCGCAACCAGATGATCCAGCTGGAGCAAAAGGCTTTGCAGGCCATGATGAACCCTCACTTCATCTTTAACGTGATGAACTCTATCCAGAACTATATGAATTCGCACGACCAGTTCGCGGTGAACCAATACCTGGCCAGCTTCGCGCGCCTCATCCGGAAGAATATGGATATTGCCACGGCCGGTTTGATTTCGCTGGATGAAGAGATCGAATACCTCAGCCTGTACCTTTCGCTGGAGAAGCTTCGCTTTGAAGGCAAGCTTCAATATCATATTACAAAGGATAAAGCATTAGATGCCGACGAGCTGACGATCCCCTCTATGCTGCTGCAGCCTTTCGTGGAGAATGCGATCTGGCATGGTATCATGCCTTTGGAAGAAGCGGGGTACATCAGCATCCGTTTTATGGCCGGAGCGGAAGAGCTTCATATCGAGATCAGGGATAATGGGGTCGGCATCGATCATTCCATCGCTCATAAAAGTCCGGAGAAGGATTACATAAGCAGGGGTATCAGCCTGGTTACCGAACGTATACGACTGATCAATAAAACCAATGAAGAGCAGATCGGGATCCGTATCAGCCAGCTCAATTCCGATGGAGAACGGGGTACCCTCGTACAGATCCGCATGCCTCTCCGCATGACAGAGGCAACACAGCGCCCCAGGCTGTAACCGCTCCCTCGCTAATACCGACCGTTCCCTCAAATGCTTATTGCTTAGTGCCCTGAATTTGTATTTTCATTGTGCGCTTCTCAATAAACCAAAAACTATATTTCGTATGAAAACACATTTACTTCCTAAATGCGAGGCTCATGAGAGTCCGCCCGGACGGCCGTTCCAGCAGGAAAGGAGCCGTTTGCTTAAGATCTTCTTTGTGTTGCTGGCCGTTTTCCTGGTATCCTTTACCGCGAATGCGGCAACGGATACAGCTTGTGTAGGCAGTACCCATACGTATACCTTCCCTCCGGGAACCAGCTATTCGAGCTGGACGGTGAGCGGGGGAACCTATACGGTGTTCGGGGGGAACAACGTGGTCGTCAACTGGACGAGCACGGGAAACCACCTGATCACGGCGGTAACACCTGCCGGACTGGCAATGCAGCCGGTATACGTGGCGCCGAAGCCGGCTCCGCTGGTGATTCCTTCATCCTCACCGGGATGTAATACCAAGGGGGATACGCAGCCCACACCGCATGGCTCAGATGGCAGGAAAAACTGTGTCACCGCCTGCGAGTATTCCACGATCACTTATTCCACCGCTTCTAACCCCGGCAGCACATACACCTGGTATGTCGACGGGGAAATCTCATTTACCGGGCAGGGTACGAATGCCGTGTCGGTAGCATGGGGTGGCGTAGGCTCCGGAGATGTAATGGTGGTGGAGACCAATGCTTACGGCTGCTCAGACTCAGCCGCTTTATGTATCAATATTATCGAATCTCCGGTGGCGCAGTTTACCATCTTGGATGATGATATCTGCTTAAATACAAGCGCGTTCTTTATCAATGGCTCGTTAGGAGCTACTTCTTATTTCTGGGATTTCGGTGATGGAAATACTTCTACCGATATCAGTCCTAACCATGTATATGCGGGAGCGGGTGTGTACACCGTTACGCTCATCGTAGAAAACAACTGTCATTGCAGGGATACCGTTACCGGTATCGTTACTGTTAATTCCTTACCGGGTGCGCAGATCGTTTGCCCTTCTACGCAATGCGCCTATGACCAGGCTACTTATTCAACCATTTCGGGTTGCGGAAGCTATTTCTGGGATGTGCAGGGTGCTGTTTCGTTTACCGGCCAGGGTACTGACCAGATCAGTGTGAACTGGGGTCCGGGACCGGTGGGTATCGTATCGCTTTTCGTGACAGGATGCCCTACTACATTCTTCTGCCCGGATACAACCAAGATCTATGTGCCGATCATCCCGGCAAACCCTCCGATCACGGGCGACCAGATCGTTTGCTTTTACCAGACAGAAACCTATTCCGCACCGATATTCCCGGGCAGCCAGTATATCTGGACGGTTACCGGCGCCGACAGCTATACCAGCAGCGGCAATACGTGTACCGTGAACTGGGGCGGAACCCCGGTAACGGGTACGGTGGTGCTGGAGATCAGGAACAGCTTCATCAACTGCGGCGGAAAGAATATTCTTTATGTAGACAAGAAAAATGAGTTCGGCGCGTACGGACCGACAGAGGTTTGTGTGAACGAAGCCACGAGCATCAGCGCCACCTGGGGTGGAGCCTATACCTGGTCGGCTCCCGGCGGAACGATCATTTCCGGGCAGGGTACGCCGAACGTGATGATCCAGTGGAGCACACCGGGCAGCTATACCGTGTATGCTACCGATGGAAGCAGCAGCTTCTGCAATACCATCGATTCTATTCGTATTAAGGTGCTGCCATTGCCAGCTACTCCGGTGATCGTGGGTGATACGGTTGTATGCCCGGGCCAGACCTATACCTATACAGCTGCACCGGCAGGCAACAGCTTCAACTGGAGTGTTGTGGGCGGAACCATTGTGAGCCCGACGAACTCCAGCCAGGTGATCGTTACCTGGGGTGCCACTCCGGGCTCGATCAGCGTATCGCAATCATATACCACATGGCCTACCTGTACATCCGATGTATATGTATTAGCCGTGCTCGATCGCTACAGAAGTCATTACAGGTCCGGCCCAGGTGTGTGCCAACGATATCGTGACGTATTCCGTGCCATCTATATCCAACGTAACCTACGCATGGAATGTGGGTTCTGCGGGAAGCATCATTTCAGGCATGGGTACTTCCAGTATCCAGGTACAATGGGATAACGTGGCAGCGAATACCGCTACAACGGTTAACCTGAGCGTATGTGGCGCGACCCTTTCAAAGCCGGTGATGATCTATCCGTTACCGGTTCCTGTTATTACGCAGATCACCAACCTGTGCCCGGGTGGCACCGCGGTGCTGGGCGCCAATGCAGGATTTGTTTCTTACCTGTGGAGCAATGGTCAGACCACACAAAATGCGACGATCAATGCGCCGGGGGTGTATTGGGTAGAAGTGACCAATGCCAACGGCTGTAAGAAGAAAGCCTATAAAACGATCACGGCCAGCCTGGCTCCGGTAGCGAGCATCTCTACCCCGAGCCCGACCCGTTATTGCTTTAACGGAGGCCCGGTAGTATTGAACTTCCCGATCTATGCCTTGGTAGGACCGGGGTACAATTACCAGTGGTACCGTAACGGTTCGCCGGTGGGTACCAACAGCCCGATCTATAACGTGACCCAGCTGGGCTCTTACCAGGTGAATGTTACTGATGCCAACGGCTGTACCAAGCTTTCTAATATCATCATTATCGATACTTCCTGTGCGCCCGGCTGCGTACCTGAGGCAGGAAGCTTTATCGATTTCAGCAGTAATGTAACCCCTCCGAATTGCAATGTTATTACATTCGGTGCGCTTACCTCGCCTAATGCTGTCGGACCGGTAAGCTGGTATTTCGGAGACGCGACTTCGGGAACGGGTAACCCGGTTACACATACCTACGCGGCAGCGGGCTTCTACCCGGTAACCGCATGGGTTACCGTGCCTGATACAGGCAGCGGATATTGTACGGTAAGAGAGCTGCATTCGGTAGAGATCCCGGTAGCTGCGGACTTCCGCATACAGGCCGGATGTGCCAGCTCTACAACCTACTTTACAGACTGGTCTACACATACGGCTTCTACCGGAGCGAATATCGTGTCATGGGCCTGGGATTTCGGAGATGGAAACTTCTCTTCCCTTCAGAACCCTTCACACAACTATGCCGCAGTGGGCGTATATAACGTAACCCTGGTGGTGACCACTGCTTCAGGTTGCCAGGCTACCATTACCAAGCCGGTAACCTTTAACCCGGTGTCTGCCGCCTTTACTTATTCGCCGAACCTCTGCGTAGGTACGCTGGTTTCCTTCAATGCGACAGGTGCGAATATTGTGTTCTGGGACTGGAATTTTAATGACGGAAGCACTTCCGCCTTACAAAACCCGGGACACGCATTCAGCACCGCGGGTCTGCATGTAGTTACTTTAACGGTAACCGATCAGTACGGATGTACGAATACCTCTTCACAAACCATCAGCATTGCGAGCCCTCCAACGCCGGGATCGATCAGTCCTCCGGGACCGTTCAGCTTCTGCCAGGGAGATTCGGTAGTGTTAACAGCGCCTGCGGGTGCGAGCTACCAATGGTCATCAGGAGAAACTACGGCATCGATCACTGTGAAGCAAACCGGCTCTTACCTGGTCACTGTAACAGACATCAGCGGATGCTCCTATGTAACCAGCCCGGTGAACGTAACCGTTCAGCCGGCGCCGGATGCAGTGATCAATGGTCCGACCAAAGTTTGCATGTACAACTATGTAAACCTGAATGCTCCGTATAACATGAACTATACGTATCAGTGGTATTTCAACGGTACGCCGATACCGATGCAGGTTTACTCCAGCTTCTATATTCCAAGCGCTACGGCTGCAGACGCAGGTGTGTACACGGTAGAAGTTACCGATGTGATGACAGGATGTAAGATCATGTCTGCTGCCCATACCCTTGTTGTGAACCCGTTGCCGGGTAATATCACCGTAACCAACAGTGGTCCGGTCGCGTTCTGCGAAGGCGGGGAGGTAACCCTGACCGCGAGCAGCGCAGGTGCGATAGAATACCTGTGGAACACAGGCGCCAACGGACCATCTATTGTGGTGACCAAGAATGGTCTGTATACGGTAACAGCCGTAAATCAATTCGGTTGTATCGTGACCAAACAGGTTTTCGTGACCGTATATCCTGGTCCTGATTTCAGCCTGTTCCCTACAGGATGCTACGAGCATTGCGCACCCGATACGATCAAGGGCCCTCCGGGTCACCCTTACTACCAATGGCTGCTTAACGGCGTGCCATTAACAGGTGTGGGCGCGAACAGTCCGGTGTATGTGGCCACGATCAGTGGGGTATACAACCTGATCGTTGGAACCGCCAATGGTTGTGTGGATACTACCGGCGATCTGCAGCTGACGCTGAAAGATTGCAACGGTTGCGATACCATCACTACCCTGGTTCCTGATTTCGGTATCAAGCAGCACGGAGGCACAACCTTCGACTTCTATGATATGTCTTCGTACCCTGTTCCGAATACTTACCCTACTATTTTAGAATGGGATTTCGGGGATGGTTCTCCGGTCGAAGTGACGGTGCCGGGTCAATATGTGACTCATAAATACACTTCCCTGGGTACCTTTAATGTGTGCCTGCGTATCTGTATCATCGTGAACGGCCAGTGCTGCTACCGCGAGATCTGCTACCCGGTAACCATTGATTGCGAAAGTGTTAAGCCAGGTATCAAATATGTGCTTCAACCCGGATATACCTTACAACTGGCTAATGCGTCATCGGTTCTGCCTACCTATTCGATCTGGAACTTCGGCGACGGAAGTCCGGAAGTGGTAAGCAGTGCGCCGACCATTACGCATACTTATACGGCTCCGGGAACATATGTGATCACCCTGATCAATTTCTACCGTATCGACTCGGTGAACTGCTGCGCAGACACTACGAAGATCCAGGTGAAAGTAGTAAAGGTGATCCAGTCTTACCCAGAGATCTTCCTGGAATCACTGAAGCTATATCCGAATCCAACCGAGCGTGATATGACCATCAGCTATGAATTCAACGAAGAATACCCGTTGACCATCGAGCTCCAGAATTCGCTCGGAAGAGTGATCATGGAGATCCCGGATAAAGGTACAGGTGAGATCACCATTAGCCTTGCCGAATTTGAGAGAGGCATGTACTACCTGAGGTTCAGGGGTACAGGCATAGATGTGACACAGAAAATCGTCAAGTTCTAAAAACACTCTCATGCTAATATGAAAAGGGGCCCCGTCACGGGCCCCTTTTTTAGTATATTTTATATGGCTGTTTTTGCTTTTTGTGATAATAATTAAACTATTTGTGTGTTAATTCGTCTTCCTTTATTAAGACGATACATTGCTAATGAGACAAGGCCTTTTACTCCTGATTTTTTTATTTTCCATTCAGCTTTCATCTGCCCAGCAAGGCACTTACGGTCGCGGCGCCCCCGCTACCGGTAAAGTGAGCGGACAGATCGTGGATGCAATTTCGAAGAAACCGGTAGACTTTGCCACTGTTTCCCTGCTGCGAGTGCGCGACCAGGGAGTAGAAACAGGAACCATTGCCAACGAAAAGGGCTTTTTCGTACTGGAACAGGTCAAAGCAGGGCGCTACCTGGCGAAGGTCAGCTTTATCGGCTATGACGCATATACCAGCGATACCATCCTCGTTACCCCAGACCGGCCGGAAGTGTACATGGGTGTGGTTCGTATCAAGCCTTCGGCGAAGATGCTGAATGAAGTGCAGGTGACGGGTGAGAAAAGCATGATGCAGATGGCCATTGATAAAAAAGTATTCAATGTAGATAAGAACCTGATGAGCGAAGGTGGTACGGCGAATGATGTACTTCAGAACATCCCTTCCATCAGCCTGGATATTAATAACAATGTAAGCCTGCGCGGAAGCGCAAATGTGACCGTATTGATCGACGGCAAGCCCTCGAGTCTTACCGGGGCCGACCGGGCCGCCATCCTCGACCAGATCCCTGCGGGGAACATCGAAAGCGTGGAGCTCATTACCAACCCTTCAGCCAAATACGATCCTGACGGAACTTCGGGTATCATCAATATCGTCCTCAAAAAAAACAAGCAGGAAAACTTTAACGGAACGGTGAACGCGACTGCCGGAACAGGCGATCGTTACAGCTCAGCCCTCACCCTGAATTACCGTAAGGATAAATGGAATCTTTCTTCGAGCATCAGCGCCCGTTCGAACCGTAATGTGGGTACACAGCGTAACCTGCGGAAGAATCTGTTTTCAGATACCACTTTCTATGTGAACCAGCGCGCGGAGAACCGCAATCTGAACCAGGCCATCGTGGCTAAGCTGGGTGTGGATTATACCATCAGCAAGAAGAATACGGCCGGGATCTCGGGTACCTACAGCATGGGCGGCCGCAACGGCCGGAGCACGATCAACTACGAGAGCCTGGACGAAATGCGCAACGTAGAATCCTTGTCGAGACGGAATTCTGAATCGAAGGATGCCAACAGCAGTGTCGATCTGAGCGCATATTACAGGCATGCTTTCGCGCGGCCAAAAGAAGAGCTGAACCTGGAGGGTACCTATTCCTTTTCCAACAGCGGTCCTTTTGAAAAATATACCCAGCAGGCATTGAACGCCGACGGATCGGTATCGGCGCTTCCGCCCGACCTGCAAAGCAACGACCGCACAGACGCGTTCAATATCTCGACCATTAAGCTGGATTATACCCGGCCGGTGACCGAATTCGCTAAGATCGAAGCGGGCTATAAGTCCTCGTTCCGGAATGTTGATGGCGATCTGCAGGCAGCGTTTTTTGATAACGGCGCTTCCGTATGGATGCCGGACAGCCTGCTTTCGAACCGTTTTATTTTTGAAGAGCAGGTCCACGCGGTATATGGCACCTATTCGCAGCAGATTCGGAAATTTGGTTTCCAGGTAGGCTTACGGGCTGAACAGGCCTACAATACGATCGATCAGCGTACGCAGAACGAACAATACGAGAACAATTATTTCAGTCTTTTCCCGAGCGCCTACCTGTCGCAGAAATTAACACAAAACCAGGAGCTGCAACTGAACTATTCGCGCCGGATCAACCGTCCGCCGCAATCACAGCTGAATCCTTTTGTCGATTATGGCGACCCTCAGAACTTACGTAAGGGAAATCCGAAGCTGAACCCGGAATACATTGATTCCTACGAGTTCAGCTACGTGCGCTACTGGGCCAAGGGCTCCCTGACCTCTACGGTTTATTTCCGCCAGATCAACGGAACCATCCAGCGTTTCCGCACGGTAGATTCGGCCGGGGTTTCCACGGTTACCTTTGCCAATCTGAACAAGAGCCAGAATACCGGTTTCGAGTTCATCGCCACGAATGAGCTTCGCAAAGGCTGGAACCTGACTTCTAACCTGAATCTCTTCCGCAGCCGCATCGACGGTACGAACCTGGGCGGGGAGCTGAAAAATGCGCCCTTCAACTGGTCGGTGAGGGTTACCTCCTTTACCCGGATCCCGAAATGGTTCGATGTACAGGTGTCGGGAAATTATAATTCGCCGATGCAAAGTGTGCAGGGCAAGAGCCTGCCAATGTATTCGATGGATCTCGGCCTGAAAAAAGATATCTGGAAAAGCAAGGGTACACTGAACCTGTCGCTGAGCGATATATTTGATACAAGAGCCTGGAATTTTGATTCTTACGGACCTTCTTTCGAGCAGGAAAGTCGCTTTAAACGACAGTCGAGAGTGCTTACCCTCGGGCTTACCTACCGCTTCGGGAAGTCTGATCTGAGCACCCAGCGTAAGCGCAGCCGGCAGGACGATAACATGAACCGCGACTACGACAGTGGCGGAGATATGTTTTAATTAAAACCGGAGAACACTATTTTTGTTGTCAACACTGGAGGTAATACATTTTGAATAAGTTCTCTATCAAAGATATTGAGGCGATTACATGCATTAAGTCGCATACGCTGAGAATATGGGAGCAGCGCTATAATTTTTTACAGACGAAGCGTACGGAAACAAACATCCGTTATTACGATGAGGAAGACCTCAAGCTGCTGCTGAACATCTCTACGCTGAATGACAACGGCTATAAGATTTCGGCGATCGCTGAAATGACCCCGGCACAGATTGCCGCCGAAGTGGCGAATCTGTCGAAAGACCAGTGCAATTATTCCTGCCATATCCAGTCGCTTTGCAAGAACACCCTGGAGCTCAACGAAAAAGAGCTGAAAAAGCTGCTTTGCCAGTCGATCAAAAAGATCGGCATGGAGCAGACCATGCTCGAAATTATCTATCCTTTCCTCAAAAAGATCGGCATCATGTGGCAGACCGGCACCATTAACCCGGCCCAGGAACATTTTGCTTCCAATATCATCAAGCAGCGCCTGATCACCCATATCGATGGCCTGAAACCTGCCGATCGCAGCGATGCGAAGAAGTTTCTCCTGTTCCTCCCGGAAGGAGAGATGCACGAGATCGGCCTGTTGTTCGCTTATTACATGATCCGCTCCAAAGGGCATGAAGTGCTGTACCTCGGGCAGAACCTCTCGTTGAAATATGTGGAAGACCTTTTCCGCTATTACCACCCGGATTATGTATTCTCCATGGTGACCTACCCTGTGCTCGAAGCCAATACCGGCATGATGGTGCAGCGTTTCAAGGAGATCTTCAAGGATGTTCCTGTTCTACTGGCCGGTAACCAGTTGAATAGTATGTATATAGAATCCTGCGGACAGGTTCACCTCCTGAACGAAGTTACCCAGCTCGAGCACCTGCTCAAAGAGCTCGATCTGCAGGAAGCCTGATACGCCTTGTGTCTTTAAATCAGATATTTGCAAAAAACCTTTTATTGGTCTATAATTAATGTATTTTTGCTGTCTATTACAGGCATATCCATGGATAAACTTTCATATCTTACCAATGCATCCACTGCATATATAGAAACCATTTATCAGCAATATAAGGATGACCCCGAGTCGGTTGATTTCGGCTGGCAGAAATTTTTCGAGGGCTTCGACCTTGGAAGAAGCTCCGAAGCCTCGGCCGTAAGCATGGAAACCCCGGAGCATTTCCTGAAAGAGATTCAGGTGATGAACCTGATCAACGGGTATCGTACCCGCGGTCACCTGTTTACCAAAACCAATCCTGTACGCGAACGCCGTAAATATTTCCCTGGCAAAGAGCTTATAAACTTCGGCCTGGCAGATGCCGATCTGGATACTGTGTTTAACGCAGGAGTAGAAGTGGGCCTTGGCCCTGCCACCCTGCGCGACATCGTGGCGCTCCTGGAGCAAACCTATTGCCAGTCGATCGGCGCCGAGTACCGTTATATCCGTAACCCGGAAAAGATCAAGTGGTTCGAAAAACGGATGGAGTCTTCGCGTAATACGCCGAGCTTCAGCATCGACGAAAAGAAAAGAATTTTACAGAAGCTGAACCAGGCTGTTGTTTTTGAGAATTTCCTCGGAACCAAATTCCTGGGTCAGAAACGTTTCTCCCTGGAAGGCGCAGAATCTTTGATCCCCGCGCTTGATACCGTTATTTCCAAAGGCTCTTCACTCGGCGTACAGGAATTTGTATTGGGTATGGCGCACCGTGGCCGCCTGAATGTGCTGGCCAATATCATGAATAAGACCTACAAAGATATTTTCAAGGAATTTGAAGGGATCTATAACGAAGATGATCCGTTCGGAGGAGATGTGAAATATCACCTGGGCTATTCTACCGATGTGCAAACGCACGACGGGAACAAGGTGCACCTGAGCTTATCTCCGAATCCGTCCCATCTCGAAGCCGTTGACCCGGTAGTAGAGGGTATGGTGAGAGCGAAGATCGACAAGAAATATAATGGTGATCTGAGTAAGATCGCCCCGATCCTGATCCATGGCGACGCTTCTGTGGCCGGGCAGGGGATCATATACGAAGTGCTTCAGATGTCGAAGCTCGATGGTTACCGCACCGGTGGAACGGTTCACCTCGTGATCAATAACCAGATCGGCTTCACTACGAATTTCAAGGACGCGAGATCGAGCACCTATTGCACCGATATCGCGAAGACAACCCTGTCGCCGGTATTCCATGTGAACGGCGATGATGTGGAAGCCCTCGTGTTCGCCGTGCAGATGGCCCTGGAATATCGTCAGCAGTTTCATAATGATGTGTTCATCGACATCCTGTGCTACCGTCGTTACGGTCACAACGAATCGGATGAGCCCCGCTTTACGCAGCCCCTGCTGTACAAAGCGATCGAAAAGCACCCGAACCCGCGCGAGATCTATTCGCAGAAATTACAGGCAGCAGGTTCTATTGATGCGAACCTGGCC
>CALNCF010000058.1 GCA_937875035.1 uncultured Sphingobacteriaceae bacterium
GAGATTACGTACGGTGACTGGAGTTCAGACGTGTGCTCTTCCGATCTCTGCTACCGGCACCGAGATGAACTCATCAACGGTGATCCAGGATACGGCCAACGGCATGAAAAGAGGCTATGGCTCACCGCTCTTGTTTCCGAAGGTATCCATACTCGACCCCGACCTGACCTTTTCCGTTCCGGCGGATTATACCGCGTACGGCATCGCCGACCTCATCTCGCATTGCCTGGAAGTATATTTTGGCAAGGGAGAATCACCCCTGTCCGATCATTACATTGCCAGCATTATTAAGCTGGCGACAGAATACGCCCCTAAGGTATTAAGCAACCCGAACGATTACGATGCCCGGGCCAATATCATGTGGCTGGCGACGAATGCGCTGAACGGCACCCTGACACCGGGTAAGGGCTTCGGCGACTGGGGCTCGCATGGCTATGAGCACTCACTGAGCGTTTTATACGATGTGGCGCACGGCGCGGGCCTTTCGATCGTATTCCCGGCCTGGCTGAAACACTTTGCTCCCCGTTTTGAGCCTAAGCTGGCTTTCCTGGGCGAACAGGTGTTCGGTCTGCACAGCGGAACATCCGCAGAAAAAGCCCGGGGCTTTATCGACAAGCTGGAGGCGTTTTACAGGTCGATCCATACGCCTGTACGTTTAAAGGACATCGGGGTGAATGCCGGCGACCGCGACAAGATCCTCGGGAACCTGCAGCTGAACGGCGTTTCGGGGCGGGTATACGCAATGAATGAGCAGGATCACCGGGAGATCCTGGAGCTGATGTGGTAAGGCTGTTTCCCGATAATTGCATATGATATGATACTTTCTGAGCGAACCGGGAAATGGATGATGCGCTTATTTCCTCCATTCCTATTCGGCCGTATATCCTTACAGCATTTTGAAAAAGATTTCCGCGGATGCCTGGTCAAGGTGAACCGGAGCCTGCTGAACATCAATATGAACCGCACCATTTTCGGCGGAACGATCTTCAGCGCCTGCGATCCCTTTTACGCGATCCTGTACTGGCAGATCTTTGCCCGTAAAAAGATGAGGGTGCAGACCTGGCTCAAGTCGGCGCATATCCGTTACCTGAAACCGGCAGATACCGACCTCTTTATACGCTTTCACCTGTCGGAAGAGGATATCTCCGAAGCCGAAGCTGCCCTGAACGGCGACAAGGGCAAGTTCATAAAGAGCTATACCATTGAAATGACCAACAAGCGTGGCGAGGTATGTGTGATCGCAGAAACCGAAGTGTATATCCGCCGGGTAAGCAGCAGCCAGAAAGAGCTCTCCGGCTTTTAACCACTGTGGAAAAATCGGGAATATAAATCACGCGAAAGCTTTGTATTTTGCTGACGCTTCTTATTGATTCACCTGTCCTCCTATGAACATTAAACGACTCATACTTGAAGGTGAAGGTGTACAGCTTGACTTCAAAAAAACGATCACACATCTTCATAAGATCGCCAAAACCATGGTGGCATTTGCCAATAATAAAGGCGGAAAGCTGCTCATCGGGGTGCTCGACGATGGCAGCATCAAGGGGGTGAAATCGGAAGATGAGGAAAAATACATGCTTACACAGGCTGCTACGCATTACTGCAACCCGCCCCTGGAGCCTGTTTTTACCGAATATACCGTAGACGGGGTGATCGTACTGGTGGCTGAGATCGCCGAAAGTGATACCAAGCCTCATTACGCGCTGGGAGAAGATGATAAATGGTGGGTATACATCCGCGTAAAGGATAAAAGCGTGTTAGCCAGCAAAATAGTGATCGATGTGCTGAGAAAGGAGACTCGCGGC
>CALNCF010000059.1 GCA_937875035.1 uncultured Sphingobacteriaceae bacterium
GAAATGTTGAAGCAATAATTATAATATCACCGGAGAAAAAATATTAGACAATCAAATTATACATCAATAACAGAAAATGAAAAAAAGTTTTGTAATAGCCTTAGCGGCTTTAGGAATTATGCAAGGATGCGGTGATGGCTTTAAGACCTCTGATGAGGGGCTGAAATACCAAATCCATACTTCGAACGACGGAGATAAAATTAAAGAAGGTGATTTTGTCACCCTGAATATGGTGTACCGTACAGACAGCGATTCGGTCTTGTTCGATACCTATAAGATGGGCCGTCCGGTAGAGCTGATCGTGAGCCAGCCTACTTTCAAAGGCGACCTGATGAACGGGCTGATGCTGCTTGCCGAGAAGGACAGCGCTACGTTCCTGATCAATGCCGATTCCCTGTTCCAGAAAACATTCCAGGTAGAAAGACCTGCATTTATTACGGCAGGAAGCATGCTTACATTCAACATCAAGATAGAAAAAGTAAGAAGCAAGGACCAGATGGAAGAAGAGATGAAAGCCGCGCAGGAGAAAGAGATCACGGCTGAAAAAGCGAACATCGACAAATACGTGGCGGATAATAAGCTGGTTACGAACATCACGCCTTCCGGCTTACAATATGTGATCCATAAAGAAGGTAACGGACAGAAAGCTGCCCAGGGCGATATCGTAGTTGTTCATTATGAAGGAAGGCTGCTGAACGGGAACAAATTCGATTCTTCATTCGACCGCAAGCAGCCGCTGGAGTTCACGGTTGGAAGAGGAGAAGTAATTAAGGGATGGGATGAAGCGTTCATGCTGTTGAGCAAGGGTGCGAAGGCTACCCTGATCCTGCCATTCTCGATCGCGTATGGTCCGGGTTCTTCAGGACCGATCCCTCCGTATGCTACATTGGTATTCGATGTGGAGTTAGTTGACATTAAAAAAGCACAATAATGAAGATCAGATCATGGATATGGGCCATTGTTGCCTTGGCGTTCACGCTTCCGGCCCTGGCGAAAGATAATAAGATCAAGTATACCAGGGATAAGAACGGTGCGGAGTATTATATCTTCAACCCGAAAAAAGGCGCGCGTATTGCCGAAGGACAGGTGGTTACCCTGCACCTGAAATACAGCAACAGCAAGGATTCGGTGATCTTCGACAGCTGGTCGATGGGAGGACCTTTACAGATCCAGGTTGCCAAGCCGGCTTTTAAGGGAGACCTGATGAGCTGCCTGGTGATGCTGACCAACGGGGACAGCGCGAGCTTCCTCATCTCGGCCGATTCGATGTTCATGCAGACCTTCGGGATTGAGCTTCCTGAATTTATTGAAAAGGGCAGCAAGCTTACCTTCTTTGCGAAGGTGCAGAAGGTGAACTCGATCGAAGAATTAAAAGCAGAAGAAAAGCAAAAAGAAATCAAGAAACACATGGAAGAAACAGCAGCTATCGACAAATACATCGCTGATAACAACCTGAAGCCGCAAACAACAGCTTCAGGATTGAAATATGTTATGTACCAGGAAGGTACAGGCGCGCAGGCAACAGCAGGTAAAACCGTACGTGTACACTACACCGGTAAATTACTCGACGGAACGAAATTCGATTCGTCAGTAGACCGTAACGACCCCCTGGAATTTCCTTTAGGGCAGGGTCGCGTGATCAAGGGTTGGGATGAAGGCATTGCCCTCCTGAAAGTAGGAGGAAAGGCTTTACTCATCATTCCTTCCGACCTCGGTTATGGTGCGCGTGGAGCAGGAGGGGTTATTCCTCCGTTCACCCCGCTTACATTCGAAGTGGAGCTGATCGAGGTTAAATAGATTTCGGCTTAGTCAACATACCAGAGATCCCTGCCCTGATACGGCGGGGATCTTTGTTTACGGAGCTCTCGTCCGGGTCCGGCAGATTAGTAACTTCTGTACATCTTCATTACCTTTGCGCATGATTCTTACGGATACGCATACCCATATATACCTGCCGGAGCTGGAGGCGCAGATCGACGCGGTG
>CALNCF010000060.1 GCA_937875035.1 uncultured Sphingobacteriaceae bacterium
AAGAAACGTTTCGGCTTGTGCAGCGCGTTCGCATCCACACCACCCGATAAGATCTTGCCGGAGGCCGGCGCTACTGTATTGTACGCACGGGCCAGGCGGGTGATGGAATCCAGCAGGATCACCACATCGTGCCCGCTTTCCACCATACGTTTGGCTTTTTCCAGTACAATATTGGCAATCTTCACGTGGCGCTCCGCAGGCTCGTCGAAGGTAGAGCTTACTACTTCGGCCTTTACACTGCGTGCCATGTCGGTCACCTCTTCCGGGCGCTCATCGATTAGCAGGATAATGAGGTATGCTTCCGGGTGATTGGCGGCGATCGCGTTGGCTACATCCTTCAGCAAAACCGTTTTACCGGTCTTGGGCTGTGCCACGATCAGGCCTCTCTGTCCTTTACCGATCGGCGCGAACAGGTCCATCAAACGAGTCGAGTAATTTCCCGGGTCGGAAAAAAGATGGAATTTTTCGTAAGGGAACAGGGGGGTCAGGTAATCGAAAGGCACGCGGTCTCTTACTTCCGCAGGCAGCCTTCCGTTAATGGTTTCCACGCGTACAAGCGGGAAGTATTTTTCTCCTTCTTTCGGCGGACGAATGTTCCCGCGTACAGTATCACCTGTTTTTAAGCCAAACAACTTGATCTGCGACTGGGATACGTAAATATCATCAGGAGAGGTGAGGTAGTTATAATCCGCGGAGCGTAGAAAACCGTAACCGTCGGGCATAATTTCCAGCACGCCTTCATTCACGATCGAATTGTCGAAATCGAGCTGGGTATGTGATTCTCCGCTGCGGGCTGCTTTGGGTGGATGTTGCTTTTCAAAACGAGGCTGGCGCTGGCGGTCCGTATCCGGCCGTTGCTCCGTGCTTTCCTGTGCAGAGGTCTCCCTCGCGTTGGTAGAAACAGGTTGGCTGTCAGTAGTTTCTTTAGGAGTTTCTTGGGAAGTGGCTTGTGGGGGGGCAGGTTGCTCGGTCGCTGCTGCAGGAGAGGCTTCTTCGGTAGCCGGCGTTTCATCGTCGGTGGTAGTGGTTCGCTTGCGGCGTGTCTTTACCGGTTTTTCGGGAGTAACCGGGGCTTCTGCAGTTGCTGCCGGGCTTTCTTTACTACCCGCTGTTCCTTGCTTTTCAAGGATCTGGTATATGATCTCCTGTTTTCGGAGCTCTTCGTAATTAGAAACCTCCAGGTTTCTGGCAATCTCTCTCAACTCCGAAACGAGCTTGTCGTTCAATTCATGAATGTCGTACATTAATAGATTAAAATTAAGTAACTGTTTTTTTGAGTTATATGATATAAAATGATTTTAGAATGGAATCACCATGCTGCTCACTGATTTTCTTTCTTCGCGGAATAAGAATAGGCTGATTATTAATAGAATTAAAGGAAGTGCCCGGGATGAACACGACGCAATTTTAGGTATTAAATTTAAATAAACAAATAAAATCGGCTTTTTTTTATTCACAGGCTATTTGACCCTGCCGGCCACGAAAGTTTTATATTTTTGCGCCCGGAGAACAAGAATATGAACGCTACCCAACTTTTTGAGCAGATTAAGCAGAAGAGGTCTTTTTTGTGTATCGGACTTGATACCGACATCCGGAAAATCCCTTCACACCTGCTCGATCACGAAGACCCTGTTTTTGAATTCAATAAAGCCATTATAGAAGCAACGCAGGATCTTTGTGTTGCATACAAACCGAATATAGCTTTCTATGAAAGCGCCGGTGTAGCGGGCTGGACAGCGCTCCGCAAAACACTGGAAGCCATTCCGGATACTCTTTTTACCATTGCCGATGCCAAGCGTGGTGATATTGGTAATACCTCTTCTTTATATGCCCGTACCTTTTTCGACCCGGCTTCTTCCGGGTTGGATTTCGATTCGGTAACCGTTGCACCCTATATGGGTGCCGATTCTGTAGAGCCCTTCCTGGAGTACCCGGGCAAATGGGTGATCCTCCTGGCTCATACCTCCAATGCCGGGAGCCTCGACTTCCAGACCCTCGAGCTCAAGGATGGCCGGATGCTTTACGAAGAAGTATTGCAAAA
>CALNCF010000061.1 GCA_937875035.1 uncultured Sphingobacteriaceae bacterium
GGGGCACGCAGGTTGTGCGAGGTAATGTGGGCGAACTCTTCCAGTCCGTTATTGCTTTTGATCAGGTCGTGGGTCAGGTTCTGAAGCTCGATCTCCTTGCGCTTCAGCTCATCAATGTCAATGTGGATCCCGACAAGACGCGAGGGCATGCCACGCTCGTCGCGTCCAACGATCTTGCTCAGCGAAAGGATCCATTTCCAGTCGCCGCTTTTGGTTTTCAGGCGATGCTCATAATTATCGTTTACGGTTTTTCCTGAAATATGATCTTCTATAGATTGATGAACGCGTGCCTCATCATCCGGGTGCATCAGCTTTTTCCAGCCATTATAGTCGGGACTGATCTCAGAGGGCGCATAGCCCAGCATCTCTGCCCATAGGTCATTACGGTATACGTAGCCCGACTGCAGGTCGGAATCCCAGATACCAAGATGAGCGGCCTTGAGCGCGAGGTCGAGACGGTCTTCGGTCTTACGGGCCTGCTCTTCGGCAAGGTGCCGCTGCTCATGCTCTTTTTTGAGCTGAAGGGTACGCTTGTAAACTTCTTTGCGAAGCTGCCAGTTCCAGACCAGGATAAAGAGTGAAACAATAATGGCAATGATAAAGAGGTAGAAAAAGAATTTGATCCAGGCGCTGCTGATGCCGGTATCAGGCTGGTAGAGAAAATCTTTCAGGCTGGTTTCCTGGGGTACCAGCTTCAGGGTCTTATAGGTGTTGAGCATCTGCTCGAACCGGCCCGGGTTGATGTGCCCGATCTCGATCAGCCCGGGAAGCACCAGCTTCTGCATTTCCGCGGCTTCGTATAAGAGATGAGCTTTGGTAATGCCCCGTTCTTTTACACCGGGCATTTTCAGGATCTCATCCGCGATCTCATCCACATGCGTCATCGCATATTCCCAGCCTTTCATGCTGGCCCGTTTAAAGGCGGCTACACGTTCGGGATACTTTTTTATTTCTTGCTGCGTAGTGAACAGCAGATCCCCGTAAAAATCTACGCCGTAATCGATCGGGCGGATGATGTTGACATCGTATCCCCGCTGCCATACCTGGTAAGGCTCTGTGGTAATATAAGCCGATTGAGCATCGGTCTTTCCGGTGATCAGGTCTTCGATGTTCCAGCTATGCGGGTCGACCCCGACCGATCCGGAATCGATCCCTTCCTTGAGAAACATGGCCTTGATCTGTACCCATCCCTGCTGCTGTGCCGCCATCACCTTTTTGCCGATAAGATCGGAAGGGGTAGAGATGTGCCTGTCTTTTAAAGACATTAAAATATATGGAGAATGCTGGAAGATCACCGCGATGGCTACCACCGGAGCGCCTTGCGCGTATACGTCGAGCAGGTCGGAAGCCGCCACGCCATATTGCGCGTTTCCTTCGAGCACGTTGCTGATCGGCATGCGATGCGCCGAACCCTGAACGATCGCTACGTTCAGTCCTTCTTCCTGGTAATATCCTTTCAGCTGCGCCGCGTAATAGCCTGCGAACTGGAACTGGTGAAGCCATTTTAATTGCAGGGTAATGCTGTCGGTATCACGCGTGGGAGTTGCTGCGAAAACAGACTGCGCCAGTGACAGGAATACAATGAACAGAAAGAAGCGGAACTTAGAATATTTCAATACTGGTCGGTTAGCAGGAATTAAATATATAAAAAAACAGCCTGATTCATACACGGCGTTAAAATAAAAAAGTCTGTGTTCATAGCGAGCACAGACTTTCCAAAAAAATGTTTACGTGATATTTATTTGATTGCAACCAGGTTTACCTGTAATTCAAAATCGTTGTCAATTGCTTTGTCGCCGATACCTTCGAAGAAGCTTTTTGATCCGTATTTAATGTCGTATTTCGTACGGTCTACTTTGATAGTGGCAACTGCTACTACCACATTGTTCTTCTTGCTTATAGAAGCAGGGAATGTAACCGGGTTAGTAATGCCTTTGATAGTCAGGTTACCTTCTACGGTAACACGGTCTTTTCCGGCATTGCTGATCTTGGTGATCTCGAAATTCGATGTAGGGAACTTGTCAACACTGAAGAAATCATCAGACTTTAAGTGGCCTAATAATTTATCACTGTATTCACCCTGCATGTCGGTGTTGGTCAGGGAAGTCATGTCAATAACGAAATTCCCGCTCTGTACCGCGTCACCGTTCAGCGACAGGGTTCCGGATGCTAATTTAACGCCACCTGTATGTGCGCCGGTTACTTTTTTGCCGGTCCATACCATGGTGCTTTTAGCAGCATCTACTTTGTAGCTTTCTGCTTTGCTGCCTGCTTTCGGAGCTGTAAAGCCGAATAATGCGAATGAAGCGATTAATGCTCCTGATAGAATAAGTTTGGTTTTCATAATTTTAAGATTGATAAGAGTTAACAAATATAAGATATTATAGATGTTTAAACATGCATCAAGAAAAAAAGTTTAAGAAAAAAATAAAAAAGTGAAAAATGGTATCCAGTGGCTATTGAATCACTTTTCCGCTGCGCTGAACGCCTGTTTTTCCAACTGGTCCGTTCGTTTTATTCGCGGTGATGTCTACTTTAAGCTCAAAGTTACCATCTACGGCATCGTCTGCCGCCTTTTCGTAAGCGCCCACGGTATTAAAGCCCAGGTTGAAGTTAGACCGGCTGACTACGATAGACGGAGCCTTGCCTTCGAGCACATTATTGGCGATGTTTACAGTGCCTTCAAAATCGGTAGGCTGGCGTATTCCCTTGATGGTTAGAAACCCTTTGATCTGTACTTTGCTGGCATCCCGGTAAGTCACAGATACGATCTCGAGGGTAGAAGTGGGAAACTGGCTGGCATTGAAAAAGTCCTCAGCCTTCAGGCTGGAGATAATATTGGCATTGATCACCCCCTGCGGTACGCTGTTACAATTGATGGAGCTCATATCAAATACAAAGGTGGCGGAAACGAGGCGGTCGTTCACCACTTTCATCATGCCCTCTTTAATATTGATGGTGCCGAAATGTGATCCTTTAATGCTTCTCCCGGTCCAGCGCATCGTGCTTTTCTGTGTGTTTACCTCGTAGCGGTCTATCTGTTGTTTCTGGGCTGCCTGGCTGTATCCCAGGGTAGCGGCAACTGAGGTGAGCAGGATAAAAAGGAGTAATCGTTTCATGCTGAATAAATTATAAAGGGCTAACCGAAGTTAGCCCTTTTTGTTTGGATTTACAATGTGCGACGGTTAGTTAGCCTCTGCATAGCTTTCTACAGGAGGGCATGCGCAGATCAGGGTACGGTCGCCGTGGGTATCATTGACCCGGCCTACCGACGGCCAGAATTTGTTGTTCTTTACCCATGACAGAGGGAAAGCTGCTTTCTGGCGGGTGTACGGATGCTCCCATTCGTTGGCTGTGATCACCTGTGCCGTATGCGGCGCGTTCTTGAGCACGTTATCGGTCTTATCGGCGATGCCGTTCTCTACTTCTTCGATCTCCTTACGGATCGCGATCATAGCGTCGCAGAAACGGTCGAGCTCCGATTTAGGCTCGCTTTCTGTCGGCTCGATCATCACCGTACCCGGAACCGGGAAGGAAACGGTAGGCGCGTGGAAGCCATAGTCCATTAAGCGTTTGGCGATGTCGCCTACCTCTACGCCGAAGTTCTTGAACATACGGCAATCGAGGATCATTTCGTGCGCGCAGCGTCCGTTCTTACCGGAGTACAATACCTCGAAATGTTTTTCCAGTCTTGCTTTGATGTAATTGGCGTTCAGGATCGCGAACTTAGTAGCATTGGTTAAGCCTTCGCCACCCATCATGGCAATGTACGCGTGAGAGATCAGCAGGATGCTGGCGCTGCCCCATGGAGCCGCCGATACCGCAGGGATCGCCTTCGGAGAGCCGATCGCTACGACCGGGTGCCCCGGTAAGAAAGGAACCAAGTGTGCCGCTACGCCGATCGGGCCCATACCCGGGCCGCCGCCGCCGTGCGGGATACAGAATGTTTTATGCAGGTTCAGGTGGCATACATCCGCACCGATCGAAGCCGGTGAGGTAAGACCTACCTGTGCGTTCATGTTGGCGCCATCCATATAGACCTGTCCGCCATGCTCATGAATAATAGCGCAGATCTCGCGGATACCCTCTTCGAACACACCGTGTGTAGATGGGTAGGTAACCATCAGGGCTGCCAGGTTATCCTTATGCTCGATCGTGTGCTTGCGCAGATCTTCAATGTCGATATTGCCTCTTTCATCACATTTCGTTACCACGATACGGAAGCCGGCCATGGCCGCGCTTGCCGGGTTGGTACCATGTGCTGAAGAAGGGATCAGTACCACGTTGCGGTGGCCTTCGCCTTTGTCTTTCAGGTATTCGCGGATCACCATCAGGCCTGCATACTCGCCCTGGGCTCCGGCATTCGGCTGGAGGCTCATGGCTGCAAAGCCGGTAATGGCGCACAATGCTTTTTCGAGTTCGGCAAAGATCTGCATATAGCCGCCTACCTGGTCGGCAGGAGCAAACGGGTGCAGCTTACCGAATTCAGGCCAGGTAACCGGAACCATTTCGGTGGTGGCGTTCAGCTTCATGGTGCAGGAGCCCAACGCGATCATCGAATGGCAAAGTGAGAGGTCTTTTGCTTCCAGCGCCTTGATATAACGCAGCATCTCATGCTCCGAATGATGTGCATTGAATACAGGGTGTGTAAGGAATGCAGAGGTACGGGTGTTCTCCTCGCCAATGCGTGCTCTGACATCCCGGGTAATGGTTTCCATGCCTGCATCAGCGAGGGTCTTACCCTTCATGCGTGCGAACACGGTCACAATGATTTCGACATCAGCCAGCGAAGTGGTTTCATCCAAAGAAATAAATACATATTCACCCTCGTAACGGGAATTCAGCTCCTTGTCGATGGCTGTCTTATGGATAGAATCGAGGAGGTCGCCCGCCTTGATCTTAAGGGTATCGAAGAAGAGAGCGTTCTCTTGTACATAGCCCAGCTTTTCGATGGCATCGGATAGAACCGAAGTTAATCCATGCACCTTTCCGGCGATCTTTTTCAGGCCGTCCGGACCGTGATATACCGCGTACATCGAAGCCATAATAGCCAGCAATGCCTGCGCGGTACAGATGTTGGAAGTCGCCTTATCCCTGCGGATATGCTGCTCGCGGGTTTGTAAGGCCATGCGCAATGCCTGACCGCCCTGAGCATCTACGGATACTCCGATAATTCTTCCCGGCATCGAACGCTTGTACTCTTCTTTGGTAGCGAAGAATGCGGCATGCGGGCCGCCGAATCCCATCGGGATACCGAAACGCTGGGTGGAACCCACCACGATATCCGCTCCGAATTCGGAAGGAGGGGTAAGCATCACAAGACTTAAGATATCGGCAGCTACCGTTAGCTTGATGCCTTTGGCATGGCAACGGTCTGCGAATGAAGTATAGTTGTACACGGCTCCGCTTCCGGCAGGGTATTGTACAATTGCCCCGAACATGTTCTCGCTCAGCTCCACGGTTTCGTGGTTGCCGATCAGCAGCTCGATACCCAGCGGGTTGGAACGCGTCTTTAAAATATCAATGGTCTGAGGCAATACTTCTTCGGAAACGAAGAAGATGTTCGCCCGGTCGTTCTTACGTAATGAATACTGCATGAACATGGCTTCTGCCGCCGCGGTACCCTCGTCAAGAAGGGACGCGTTGGCGATCTCCATGCCGCTCAGGTCGATCACCATGGTCTGGAAGTTCAGCAGCGCCTGTAAACGGCCTTGCGCGATCTCTGCCTGGTAGGGTGTGTACTGCGTGTACCATCCCGGGTTCTCTAAAATATTACGCTGGATCACACCGGGGGTAATGCAGTCGTAATAACCTTGGCCGATGTGCGATTTAAAGATCCTGTTCTTCGAAGCAGTGATCTTGAGGTCGTTCAGGTATTCAAATTCACTTTTCGCTGCGGGAAGATCAAGTGGCTTTTCCAGGCGGATCTGTGCAGGTACAGTCTGTTCGATCAGTTCATTGACCGATTTT
>CALNCF010000062.1 GCA_937875035.1 uncultured Sphingobacteriaceae bacterium
GCTGCCAAAGATAACATCTTTTAAGCCTTTATGTCCATGCGCGCCCATCACCAGTAAGTCGGGTTCGTTGTCGTTTACGATCGAAGCAATGGATTTTGCCGGATCGCCATAGCCGATATGCGAATGTACCCGGTAACCCAGCCTGAGCAATTCCGCTTCGTAGATCCGGAGGTTCTCTTCGTCGCTACGGGTTTCGTGATCGAGCACCTGCTCGCCGAGGTAACGGGCGCCGGCAGTTTCCACGATGTGGATAAGCAGGTATTCCGCTTCCTTCCCACCCTGGTTCAATGCCCCCTGGATGGTGCCGGTATCATTAGCAGAGAAGTCGATGGCAATGGCGATCTTACGGTAAGGTGTTCCGGGAAGCACATCCAGCTGCAACGCAGAGCCATGCGGAACCTTCACCTTGTATTTGTCCCTGTTCTTACGGATCATCGGCAGGAAGGTCACATACAACAACAGCCAGCCTACGTACACTGCCACAGGAACGACGAACAGCCAGATGTACACACTATTCTGTCCCGATTCACGGATCCAGTCCACTATATTATCGATCACAAGCTTGACATTCAGCAGCACGATGACCAGGGCAGCGATCCAGGCCAGCACCTTTACATAATTGCGGATCACGAACTCTTTCATCTTTTCTCTGTCGCTGGTAAAATGGATGAGCGGTATCACAGCAAAGCCTAATTGCAGGCTCAGCACCACCTGGCTTAACACCAGTAATTTCCCCAGGGATTCTTCCCCGAAATAAAGAATGGTAAACAAGGCCGGGGTAATGGCGATGACCCGGGTAATGAGGCGCCTCAGCCAAGGGCGGATACGCAGGTTGAGATAACCCTCCATCACGATCTGCCCGGCCAGGGTGCCGGTAATGGTAGAGCTCTGCCCGGCGCAGATCAGCGCAATGGCAAACAATGCCGGGGCCATAGAGCCAAAAATATTACTCAGGAGCGCATGCGCATCCTGGATCTCGGCCACCTGGTAAAAGCCATTCTTATGAAAGGCTGTAGCCGCCAGTATGAGGATCGCGGCATTGACAAAGAATGCCAGGTTAAGAGCAATGGTGGTATCGAAAAAATTATAACGCAAGGCATCCTTAATCCCCCGGGTGGTCTTCTCGATCCGGCGGGTCTGCACAAGCGAGGAATGCAGGTAGAGGTTGTGCGGCATCACCGTAGCTCCTATGATCCCGATGGCGATATACAAAGCCTCCCCATCCAGCCATTGCGGCTTCAGGCCGGAGATGACCTCCGGGATGTGGGGCTGTACAATGAACATCTCGGCCAGGAATGAAATACCGATCACGAAGACAAGCGAAAGGATAAAGGTTTCCATCAGCCGGATGCCTTTGTGCATAAGCAGCAGGATAAGCAGCGTATCGAACACGGTAATGATGATCCCCCAGATCAGCGGCAAGCCGAATAAAAGCTGGAGCCCGATGCCCATACCGATGATCTCGGCCAGATCGCAGGCAGCGATGGCTATTTCGGCAAGGATATACAGGGGAATATTGATATACGGAGGATAGGTATTACGCGAGGCCTGCGCCAGGTCGAGCCCCCGTACAATACCCAGGCGGGCGCTGAGGCTCTGTAATAGCAAGGCCATCAGGTTCGACATGAGCAATACCCAGATGAGCTGGTAGCCGAAACGGCTCCCACCCGCAATATCGGTAGCCCAGTTCCCGGGGTCCATATAACCGACACCGATCAGGTAAGCCGGGCCGATAAATGCGAATATCTTTTTCCAGAATCCTTTATTCTTTGGGATCTCTACCGAGGAGTGCACCTCGCTCAGCGATTCACCGGAGCTCTTTAAATTCATCGTTTGGATACCAATAAGTTCTTTGCTACTTCTTTACTGATCTGCAGGCGTTCCTGGCCGGGTATGCCCACCACCATGGAGCCGTCGTATTCCAGGAAGTCGATCACCGTGATCGGGGTTCCCAGCTTCATGGAAAGCTTGTCGAGATATTGCAGGAACAGGCTGCTGTGATCGTTCACCCCCGACAGGCTGGCTTCATCGCCGACCTTGCATTCGCTCAGGGGCAGGGACTTGTTCTTGCCGAACACACCGTCGCGGGTCGGGATCGGGTCGCCATGCGGATCGCGGCGGGGCTTGCCCAGGAAGGTATCCAGACGGTCGATCAGCTCATCTGAGCCGATATGTTCCAGCTCTTCCGCAATATCATGCACCTCATCCCATTTAAAATCAAGCTTTTCTACCAGGAACACCTCCCACAGACGGTGCTTGCGGATAATGGAAACCGCTACCTTCATACCGGCTGCCGTGAGGGAAACCCCCTGGTATTTGACATAATTAATGAGATTTTTATCAGACAGCTTCCTTAACATATCTGTTACCGAAGCAGCCTTGGTGTTCATCATGGCCGCGATTTCGTTCGTGCTCACCTCCTGGTCGGTATGCTCGGAAAGCTTGTAGATGGCTTTTAAATAGTTTTCTTCCGTATATGAATGCATAGTTCAAATCTAATTTAATTTTTAGATTCATCTAAAAATTAAATGAAAAAATATTACTTTTGAAATACATTTTTTTTGATTGCCATACAGAATATAATTTCGTATTTTTGGTGAACCAATAAATTCTGAAGCATACCAAACTTTGTTATTATGATTAATGTTGACAAAATAGATTTTAAAATCTTAAAGATTCTGCAAGAAAACGGCAGGATCACGAACATCCAGCTCTCGCATGAAATCGGTTTGTCTCCTGCTCCTACACTGGAGCGTGTACGTAAACTCGAAGCTTCGGGATTGATCAAAAGCTATCACGCGATCGTTGATGCGGAGATGCTTGGCCTCGGGATCAAAACATTCATCCAGGTTACGTTAAACTACCACAAGAATGATGCGATCCGGAATTTCAGCAAGGAGATCATGGACATCGACGAAATTATCGAATGTCATCATGTGACCGGCGCTGCCGACTTTTTATTGAAAGTGCTGGTGAAGGATATTGCTTCTTACGAGCGCCTTATTCTTGACCGCTTAAGCAAGATCCAGGAGATCGGTCATCTGCAAACCATGATGATCCTTTCAACTGCGAAGAGCTCAAAGTCTCTGCCTTTGAATTATTAGTGAATCCTTTTATTATTTTACAATAATTGTAAAGCCCGGTATTTTTGTTTACCGGGCTTTTTTTATGCCTGCCGGTCCGGCAGCTGCCAGTCTACAGGCGCTTTCCCGTGTTCCGTGAGGTAATTATTCGCTTTGGAAAAATGATGGCTCCCGAAGAAACCATTATAGGCAGAAAAGGGCGAAGGATGGGCCGCTGTAAGCACCAGGTGCTTTGTCGCATCGATCAGGGCCGCTTTCTGTTTCGCATAGTTTCCCCAAAGCATAAACACGAGGTGTTCTCTTCCGTCCGACAGTTTACGGATCGCCATATCAGTGAATTGTTCCCAGCCTTTATTCTGATGTGAGCCTGCGGTGTTTGCACGTACCGTAAGCACAGCGTTGAGCAGCAGCACACCCTGGTCGGCCCAGGCAGTGAGGTTGCCATGTGCAGGCGCGCGGAAGCCCGGAATATCCTGTTCCAGCTCTTTATAAATATTCTGTAAGGATGGCGGAGGCTTAATACCATAGGGTACGGAGAACGACAATCCATGCGCCTGCCCGGCGCCATGGTAAGGGTCCTGCCCGAGAATAACCACCTTCACCCAGTCGAAAGGAGTATGATCAAAAGCAGCAAATATATTTTTTCCTTCGGGATAGATCACCCGGCGGTTCTGCTTTTCTTCCTGGAGGAATTTCTTCAGGTCTGCCATATATGGCTTCGCAAATTCTGCTTCCAGCTCACGGAGCCACGAATCGTTTAATTTGATTGACATCTTCGAAATAATATTTATACTTGTGCTTCCAAATCTAACCAAGAACTGAGTTTATTATGAAAAAATCATTAAAATTTTTAGCGCTTGTCTGCGGATGCCTGGTGGTATTATCAGCCTGCAAGAAAGAAGAAAAAGAGCCGGAACCGGTAGTACCTCACCCGATCATCGGCGTATGGAATATGGATTCGATGCACTCAAGGGTTACGCTGAATGGCAGCCTTGTTTCGGATCAGTCTTATGTGCGCGATAGCGGCAAATACACGAACACCTATAACAATGTAGACCGGGTGATCGTGAAAACTCCTTTCAGCTTCAACTTCAAATACGATACCCTGAAATATGAATTCAAGTCTACAGATACGCTTAT
>CALNCF010000063.1 GCA_937875035.1 uncultured Sphingobacteriaceae bacterium
TAAGATCGTAAAGATCGATGGCAAGGTTGTAGCCGGTAGGAAGATCAAGAACTCCGATGTGGCCACCCGCCTGCGCGGACCTGCGGGCACCAAGGTAAAGGTGAGCATCCTTCGTAAATCAAGCCCAACCCTGGTGGAGTATACCATCACCCGTGGACGCATCCCGCTGAACAGTGTGGATGTGGCTTATATGGCGGCGCCGAATATCGGCTACATCAAGGTAAGTACCTTTGGCGCGACTACCTATGATGAGTTTTTCGACGCGATCACTAAGCTGAAATCGGAGGGCATGAGGAGCATGATCCTCGACCTGCGCGGTAACCCCGGAGGGAATCTGAATACAGCGATCCTGATGGCCGATGAATTCCTTGGCGACAACAAGCTGATCGTTTATACACAGGGACGTAACTCGAAGAAGAAAGAGGAACGCGCTACGGCGGCCGGCAATTTTGAAAAGGGTAAGCTGATCGTGCTCATTGATGAAGGCTCTGCCTCTGCCAGCGAGATCGTATCCGGCGCTATACAGGACTGGGACCGGGGCATCATTGTAGGCAGAAGGTCTTTCGGCAAGGGCCTCGTACAGGAGCAGGCTTCTTTCCCCGATGGCTCTGCGATCCGCCTGACGACCGCCCGTTATTATACACCTACAGGCCGTTGCATTCAGAAGCCGTACAACGAAGGCATCGCTAAATACAATGAAGATGTACTCGAGCGCTATAAGCATGGAGAGTTGCTTTCTGCCGACAGCATCTTAAAGAACGACTCCTTGCTGTTTAGAACACCCTCTGGCAAGATCGTATACGGTGGTGGGGGTATCACTCCTGATGTGTTTATCCCGATCGACACGAGCAGCTACAGCGTATACTACGGTAATCTTATTTCCAACGGGCTGATCGCCGATTTCTGTTACAACTATACGGACGGCAATAAGCAGCTGCTGAATGATTATAAGACCTATGAGGAGTTTGAAGCGAAATTCCGCGTAACCGATAAGATCTTTGATGAGTTCATCCGTTTCGCGGCGGCGAAAGGTGTGAAGGCGGATGCGCGTTCGCTTCGTATTTCCGGGCAGGCGATCCGGGTGCAGATGCGTGCGCTGATCGCGCGCCAGCTCTTCAAAACAGAAGGATATTATAAGGTGATCCAGGAGCTTGATAAAGGCTTGCTGAAATCTATACAGCTTTTACAGGCAAGCTGATCCTGGTGATCGCTTACCGGCAAAAAGCCCCGACAGAAAACTGCCGGGGCTTTTTTATGGGATATGCAGGGTATAAAAACAAAAAAACCCCGCGGAAAGCGAGGTTCTTAGTTTCTTCTGGTGAAGATTACTTTGTAGCAGCTGAATCTGTTGCAGATGAATCCATAGCAGCTGAATCAGCAGCCATAGAAGCAGCGTTAGAGATTGAATCAGCTTGAGCAGCAGCGATAGAATCAGCCATTGCCTTTTCTTTAGCAGCTTTTTGCTCTGCATTTTCACCACATGCAAAGAATGCGAACACTCCAGCAGTTGCTAGTAATACTAATACTTTTTTCATTTTTTCTATAATAAGATTTTAAAACGAGGGCAAATCTAAGATAATTTTATGATCTGCAAGATTTTTTTTTAAAATACCCGATTATTTCTGTCTGAAATAGATCTGGATAGGCACTCCGCTGAAATCGAACTGCTCCCTCAGCTTGTTTTCCAGGAACCGTTTATAAGGCTCACGGATGTACTGTGGCAGGTTACAGAAGAATGCGAATGTAGGCGCAATCCCCGGTAATTGGGTCACATATTTGATTTTAACGTATTTTCCCTTGATCCCCGGAGGCGGATATTGATCGATGATCTCCAGCATTACATCGTTCAGCTTGGAGGTAGGGATCTTTTTGCTCCTGTTCTTATATACCTCGGCGGCTGTTTCAATGGCCTTAAAGATCCGTTGTTTGGTCACGGCAGAGGTAAATACGATCGGAATATCACTGAATGGAGCCGTTTTTTCGCGGATCTGCTCTTCAAATTCCTTGGTGGTTTTATGGTCCTTCTCAACTAAATCCCATTTATTCACGAGGATCACGATACCCTTCCGGTTCTTTTCGATCAGCGAAAAGATGTTCAGATCCTGTGATTCGAAGCCTTCAGTAGCGTCGATCATGAGGATACACACATCAGCCTGCTCAAGGGCCTTAATGCTTCTCATCACCGAATAGAACTCGATATTCTCCTTTACTTTCGTCTTTTTCCGCAGACCTGCCGTGTCGATCAGCATAAATTCGTGACCGAACTGGTTATAATGGATGTGAATGGAGTCGCGGGTAGTGCCTGCAACCGGGGTTACAATATTACGTTCTTTCCCTATCAGGGAATTGATAATGGACGATTTTCCTACATTGGGACGACCAAGGAAGGCATATCTCGGTAGCTGGTTGGCTACTTCATCTATTTCTTCAAAATGTTCTACTATCTTATCGAGCAGCTCCCCTGTACCGCTTCCGCTGATGGAAGAGATGCAGAGCGGATCACCCAATCCGAACTGGTAAAATACAGATGCGTCAGGTATTAACTGGTTGTTATCCACCTTGTTGGCAACTACATATACCGGCTTGTTCGCTTTTCTCAGCAGGCCTGCGATCTCATCATCCAGGTCGGTGATCCCTGTGATCACATCTACCAGGAAGATCAGCACGGTGGCTTCATCGATCGCCAGCTTTACCTGCTCACGGATCGCGGCTTCGAATATGTCCTCAGAATGAGCTACATCCCCGCCGGTATCGATCACCGTAAAGTTTTTCCCGATCCACTCGCCCGGGCCGTAGTGACGGTCGCGTGTAACCCCGCTCATGTCGTCGACAATGGCTTTCCTCGTCTCTGTCAGCCTGTTGAACAGGGTTGACTTGCCTACATTCGGTCTCCCGACTATTGCTAATATATTGCTCATTATGACTCGTATCCGAATTGTTTTAAATACTTTTCTTTATTTCTCCAGTCTTCAATTACTTTCACAAATACTTCGAGAAAGACCTTTTTTCCGAAGAACTTTTCCATATCGATCCTGGACGATGTGGCAACCTTTTTCAAGGTTTCTCCCCCGCGTCCGATCAGGATTCCCTTCTGGGAATCACGTTCTACCACAATTTCCGCGCTGATACGGAAAATGGTTTCTTCTTCCTTGAAAGAGGTAATGACCACCTCGGCGCTGTACGGAATTTCCTGCTTGTAGGTGTTCAGTATTTTTTCGCGGACGATCTCGGAAGCGATGAAGCGTTCCGAACGATCCGTAAAATAATCATCCTTAGGATAATATGCCGGGTGCTCCGGCAGGTTTTCCATGATAAACTCCATCACCGCATCTACGTTGAAGGTCTCCAGCGCAGAGATCGGGATGATCGCCTTCGGCGTTAATAATGATTTCCAATACTCTACCTTGGCAATGACTTCCTCCTCGTTGGACGTGTCTATTTTGTTGATAATCAACGCATAGGTGGCGGATGTTTTCTGAAGCTTGGAAATCACATCTTCCTCATCGTGCCTTTCATGAATATCGGTAACCCATAAGATAATGTCGGCATCGCTCAGCGATTCGTTCACCGAGCTCATCATCGATTTCTGCAGGCCATACTTTGGCTTGATGATGCCGGGTGTGTCCGAAAAGATCACCTGGGTGTCTTCCGTATTTACAATTCCTAATATCCGGTGACGGGTAGTCTGGGCTTTTGGAGTGATTATTGATAATTTCTCACCAACAAGGGAATTCATCAGGGTAGATTTACCTGCATTCGGTTTTCCTATAATACTGACAAAGCCGGCTTTGTGCGTCATCGAAAAAAGTTTAAAATAAATTTGGAATGCAAAGAAACGAAATATATCTTTGCATTCCAATTTAAAAGCAACACAGATCGTTCTTTAA